>JBJFAC010000220.1:0-2873 GCA_051887715.1 Candidatus Neoclostridium sp. | reverse complement strand
AAATACCGCGGGAGAAAAGTTTTCTTCTATCCTGTACGAGCGAATTACGCCCAGCACCTCGGCGTCGGTGTTGCCGGCAAGCCCCAGCTTTTCCTCCACGACGCAGTAGTTTTCCCTGCCGCGCTCGATGATACGCGCAAACACCTTTTCGCCCGTTTTACAGCGCAGCTTATTGCGGGACGATATTGTTACGCGCGCAGGCATACCGTGAATATCGGGGATTATTTCGCCGCCGTCCACCGTTCCCACGAACTTTTCGTTGGGGCTTTCGATTATCTTTACCACCTCGCCTTCTCCGTCGCCTTTAACGTGAGAAACAGCGCGAACGGCAACGACGTCGCCCTCTATCGCGCCGTGCAGATTTTCGCCGGCTACGAACAGGTCGGCACTTCCGTCGTCGGGCACGAAAAAGGCGTAGTTTTTGCCCGTTCCGTCTATTTTACCGTACATAACGCCGTTTGCGCCCAATTTTTCCGTTCCGACGAATCGGGGAGCGCGTTTTTTAACCGGTTTTTTCACCGCTCCCGCGGTTTTTTTCTTAGTTTTTTTTGCGCCGCGCTCTTTATCAGAGGTGCGCTTTTTGTATTTTTCACTTTTTTTCAATTTCATTAAAAATTCTCCAAAAAAAAGACGAGCCGCCGTTTTTGCGCCCGTCTTTTAAGATATTCGATTTTACGATCAGCCCTGATAGATGATTACGGTTACGTAGAACAATACGATAAGCACGGCAGTGGCGATACTGAAACCTATCATCAGTTTTTTAATCAAGCCTTCGTTCATCTTGGCTTTGTTCTGCTTGTAGAACGTATCGGTCGTTTCTCCGCCCGTGATAACGTTGCCGTCCTGAGTTCCGACGGGAGAAAAGAGCGCAAGCACGATTACCACCGCGCTGCAGACGACGGTGAGAATAAGCAATACCACACGTATTACGGGGAACGACGAAGTAACCCATGCGGGCAAGGCTGCGTTAAAAAAGTTCAACAAATTATTCATATAATACCTCTTAAATTAACCACGTATATTTTTGCACGAAAAAAACGCGTTCTTCCGAACAAGTCCATAGTATTATAGCACAAATCGAAAATATACGCAAGCGTTTTAACTAATATTTTTGCATATTGTTTGCAATAAGCCGCGCAGAAAGGTCGATAACGCGCTTTTGTTCGTCCGAAAATGCGTTTTCGTGCATCACTATCAGCGCGCCTTCCGCTCCGTGAGCGCAAACTATGGGGCTGATATAGCACTCTGCAAACTGCTCCGCCTGCTCTCCGAACGCGCGTTCGGGCACGACGCCGCGAGGCGAAAGCGAATTGACGGCGTCGATTATCTCCACGCCTATTTCCGCGCCCTCGAACGCCGCTTTTTTCCTGCCGGCCGCGGCGACTATCTTCCTGCGGTTGCACACCAGCGCCGTTACGTTCATACGCTCGTACAGAAAGTCTGCCGCCGTCTGAGCGGCGCGTTTGTACTCCGAGCCCGTATCCACGCGCTTTAACGTGATTATTCCGTTTTCGTCGGCGGATATTTCCATCGGATCGCCTATTTCGATTTCGTACGCTCTTCTGTACTCGCGCGGAATGACTATTCTGCCCAGATCGTCCACTCTCCGCACTATTCCCGTTGTTTTCATCGTATGTAATCTCCTTTACGACGTTATTTTGCGCCGAAACGGGAAATTTATACGGTTTTTATCCGATACGCAAAAACAATACGAATAACGCTATCTGGATCGCCAGCGAAAACAAATTTACAAACTGGAAATACCAATGCTTGGTTTTGTGGCGGAAAATAAGCATAGCCGCGTATCCTCCGGGCGCGCCGAACAATATCGAGCTGATAAGCAACGTCTTTTCGGGCGTTCTCCACGCCTTTTGCTTCGCTTTGACTTTATCTATTGCGTACAAAGCAAACGACAGCACGCTCATTATTGCCACTATTATAAGATAAATTTGCCAGATCTTCATTTTTTACCCTTTTATCAGTAGTATTAAAGCGTTTGCCGCAAAGTCCGCAGTTAAGCGGCGCGACAGAGCCTTTTATCTCTTTAACGCCTTGATTACTTCCGTAACCCAGTCTGTCTGAATGAAATCGAAGTCCATTTCCGCAAGCTTTTTCCAAGTCGAGCCGTCGCCCGATTCGAGCGCGGCGTCGTCGGTAAGTCCTGCGGCTATCACTTCCTTTTCGTTATACACGATGGAGTTTACCCAGACGAGCAGCCCTTTTTCGTGCATAGAGCGGATATACCGCTCGGACGCGATGCCGTCGCCGAGGTCGTCGAATAACGCCTCCATACCGATATAGTTTATTTTGCGCCCGATAAGCCTGTCGGTGACTTCGTCTTCGTGCCAAGCCACCGTCATATACATAAGATCGGGAGCGTATTTTTCGACGAGATCGAAATATTCGTCCTTTGCCGGCGTTTTGACGATGACCTGCTTTTCAACGCCTGTCGCGCGAATGACCTCGGTTATGCCCTTCACGTCCGTCCAGAACTTATCCACGTTGATATACGCTTTGCCTTTCAGCGCCGTCAGCACCTCGGCAAGCGTCGGAACGCCGTAATGCGTGGGCACTTCGTCGACGTTGAGAAGGCGCGCTTTTTTCACTTCTTCCGCCGTCATTTCGGCAATGGTCCTGCCCAGCTTAAGAAAAACGGGCTCGGTGCCGGGATGAAAGCAGAAATACTGCCCGTCCGCGCTTTTTGCTACGTCTATTTCCACTACGTCCGCGCCCTGATCTACCGCTATCTTTTGCGAAAGCAAGGTATTGCACGGTACGTTTCCGCCGCTTATGCCCCTGTGGGCCGCGATAAACGGGCGGGAAAGCGCTTTTTTGTTTTCAAAAATACTTACGTCGAAATTCATACGCCGCCT
>JBJFAC010000219.1:0-2875 GCA_051887715.1 Candidatus Neoclostridium sp. | reverse complement strand
CAAGAACCCCGTTAATTACACAATGCGCGAACACGTTTGGGAAAAGAAAGGCGAAATTCCTGCAAATTGTACTTCAAACGCAATTAACCAAATGGTTTGCACCGTTTGCCTTTCGCAGGTGAACGTGCCTGTGGAAAACACCGCTCTCGGACACAAGGAAACGGTTGACGTCGGAACTCCCGCAACCTGTACGGGAAAAGGAAAAACGGAAGGCAAACACTGTTCGGTTTGCGGCGAAGTACTTGTGGCTCAAACGGAAATTCCCGCTCTCGGTCACGAGTATGCCGATGAGTTCGAGTGTCACGACAGACAATGCAATCGTTGCGACTTCGTCTGCGAGGCAACGAAAGAACACTCGTTCAACGACGGTGAAATTACTAAAAAGCCCACTACTAAGGAGCAGGGCGAAAAGACGTTTACTTGCACGGCTTGCGGCGAAACAAAGGTAGAACCCGTCGCAAAACTCGATAACAACGGTGCAGTTATCGGAATTATCGTCGGCGTATGCGTAGTGCTTGCGGCAGGCGTTGTCATCGTCGTAATCGTTTTGCGGCGCAAAAAGAAATAATAAAACCGTTACCGTTAATTCAAAACATCGTACTTGTTGAATTACCTTGTAAACGGATAAATCAAAAATGAAAAAGAGCGGCTTAAACGTATTATTCGGTTAGGTTGCTCTTTTATAAGCGAATAATTTATTTCATCGCGGTTATAAGTAAAAGAATAATTAAATAACGTTAAATTCTTGCTTTTTGCGCTAAATCGCGTTATAATTTAATAAAATTCACTATTCGGGTAATTTATGTCTTGGTTCAATTATTACGATGTTATATTTTTGGTTATTATAATGATACCAAACGTCGTTTTTGCAATAAAAAGCAAAGGCTCTTTTTCAAATTCGTACCGAAACAAAGCGGTAGAAATACTTGAGCAGACGGGAAGATACGGCTGTTTCGTCTTTACAGTTTTAAATTTACCGAAAACGTACATCGGTTTTTATTTCCCGTACGCCGAGTGCGTTTATTTAATAATAAACGGCGCTCTTGCGTTTTCGTATTGTCTGATCTGGCTGATACTTTGGAGAGAAAACGGAATGTTAAAGTCTTTGCTGCTTTCGGTTATACCCTCCGCGTTATTCCTTTTTTCGGGAATAATGATCGCAAGTATTCCGCTTATCGTTTTTGCGATCGTATTCTCGACTGCGCATATTCTCATTTCCGTAAAGAATGCGATGCCAAAGTAAAATTTCGGATTATAAACAGCTAATAATGTCGCGTTGACGTTTTTCAAACAATATTACGAAAATTCTTAAAATTTTTTAAAAAACAGCGAAAATGTGCTTGACTCTCCTTTTAGGGGATGGTTTATACTTGTTTTCGGGAGGCACAAAATGTACAGAATAGGTGAATTTTCCGTCATTTCCAAGACAACCGTTAAAGCGCTTCGGTATTACGAAAAAGAAGGACTGCTTGCTCCGCGCAACGTCGACAAGTTTACCGGTTACAGATATTACGACGCAGAACAGCTTTCTGCCGTAAATCAAATCGTTAATCTCCGCGCGGCAGGAGTCTCGATCAAGGATATTAAGCGCGTTTTAGGCGGAGAAAGTCTGCAAACCGTTCTTAACGAAAGAAAGGCGCAGATAGCCGAGGAAAAGGTTCTGTGCGAAAGACAGCTTCTCAAAATAAATCAACTTTTAAAGGAGCAAAGTATGGAACAAAAAATCATCGTTAAACAAATCCCGTCGTACACCGTTTATTACAAAGAGGGCAGAATAGACGATTTCTCGCAGATCGCCGATTTCGTTTTATCCGCTGGACAGGAATGCGCCGCCGCAAACCCCACGCTCAAATGCATTGAGCCCGGATATTGCTACGTAGAATATACGGACGGAGAATACAAAGAAAGCGATATGGGACTGCGCTACACCGAAGCGGTGGAACGTAAAGGAACGGACACAGAAAACATAAAGTTTACCTCGGTTCCGGAAATAAAAGCGGTATGTCTTTATCATCACGGATCGTATGCAAATCTGCGACAATCGTATCTTAAACTTATCGACTACATTGAAAAGAATTCGCTTAAAGTAGTCGGACTTCCGCGCGAATGCTATATCGACGGCTGTTGGAACAAGGACAACGAAAACGACTATCTGACTGAAATTCAGTTTCCGGTTGAATAACCGTATAACGGATAAGCCCGTAAGCGCATTACGGGCTGATTTTTTATTTTAAACCTTAAAAGTCGTTAAATCTTACGGTATAATTGCGTTTTTGCCGGTTTTAGCGGATAAATCGCACGCAAATGCAAACAATGTTCAATATGAGAACTATATTAAAAGGAAAAGGCAGCAATATCGTAGTAGACGACGCGGTCGAAAAGACTAAAACCTCGGTAAAGCGCAATAAAACCCGAACGATTAGTTTCGATAATCCGCCCTGCGTGGTAGGAAGAGCGGCGATAGTGGGTGAAAAAGAAGGAAAAGGACCGATAGGCAAATACTTTCACGTGGTAAAAGCGGACGATAAAAACGGCGAAAAAACTTTTGAAAAAGCGGAAATCGATATGCTCGGGCAGGCGTTGGACCTTGCGGCGGACTCGTTACCCAATAATAAAGCTGACGTTGACCTTATAATTTCGGGCGACCTTCTCAATCAGATCACGACTTCTTCGTACGTTTGCAGAGGCTTGGATACGCCCTTTCTAGGCGTTTACAGCGCTTGCTCGACGCTCAGCGAAAGCATAGCGATAGCGGCGGGAATGATAAACGCAGGATATTTCGACACGGTCGCCTGCTGTACGTCCAGCCATTTCGCGACAGCAGAAAGGCAATACCGCTATCCGCTCGAATACGGATGCCAGCGCCCACCTTATT
>JBJFAC010000218.1:0-13072 GCA_051887715.1 Candidatus Neoclostridium sp. | reverse complement strand
GTTGGGAGCCGTCCACAGTTCGGGCTTGGTGACCTGAACGGCGGAGTCGGGATGAACCACGGCAACGGCTTTTTTCCAGCTTACGCAGTCGTCGTCGCTGTATCCGATTATCGCGTAATTGCCCGTTCCCAGCTCGCGCGCGCCGCCGGTAAACCAGCCGCTCCAGACTCTGCCGCCCGACGTTTTTTCGACGGTGGGACAGCCCAGCCAGTTCTGCTTGTCGGTGTCGTACTTATCTCCGACGGGATTGGTTACGATCTCGGCGGGAGTGGTGAGCGAGGGCATAACGTAGTAGTCGGAAGCGTTATTAAAAGCCGCGCCGAATATAATATTGTATTTTCCGAAATGTATTTCCTCGTCAATCTCGACGTTTTTGGCGTACAGCCTGTTGCAGAACATCAATCCGACCGCAAGGCGGAAGGGCTTATACGCAACCGGGCTCCAGCCGGCAGCGATCACTTCGTTTTCAAGCGATTTATAGGCGGTGGTTCCGCTGGGTATCATAACGTACGCCGTACCGGACGTGACCGCTTTGACCGTTGCGCCCGTTTCGATGCCGTCCAGAAAATAGGTCAGTCCGCTAAGTCCCGAAGGCACTCCGTCCATAGCGTAATAGGTTCTGTTGGAGAACAGTCGCATTTCCTCCTCGGCTTTTGCGGCTTTGGTGGATTCTGCGGCGGGAACGAGCGTAGCCACGTTGCTTGCAGGCGTAAATTCGCCCGAGAACACGAGCAAGCCCCATTGTCCCCAGCTGACGGTTTCGCCCTCGGTAAGTTCTTTTTTCATAAGAGCAAAGCCGTTATACGGCTCGTTGAGGAAGGCGCCTTTCTGACTGCCGTCTCCGAAAATATTGAGGTCTGAAGGGATCGTTTCGGTTACGTCTGTCCAGCCTTTTCCGCTCAGTTCGCCGATAAGACTTATATTTCCGCCTTTGCTGGTGAACATATAAGCCGTTCCGCCCTTGACGACGGTTGCGGTATGGGTTTTGGAGGCGTAACCGCTTTGTATATAGTTTTTACCTGCCAGCCAATAGGGCATATCGTAGAAAGTGTAGGCGCGGTCGCTGAACACTTTGGCGGAAAGCGCCATATTTACCACGGAGTCGCCGCTTGACGGCTTTAATACCGCAAGCCGTTCGTCCTTTTCCATTGGCTCGCCCTCCGAAAGGTCCAGCTTCTCGTCGGACATTACGACGACCGACCAGCGCCCGAGCGTGAACGTTTCGCCTGCCTCGACGTATTTTTCAAAAATTACGTTGTTTTTAAGGGGAGCCGTCCACACGTTCCAGAATTGGCGGTCGATCTGCGTGAAATTGTAGCCGTCCAGCACTTCCACCTGCGAGGCTTCGTGTCCGAAGGTAAGCGCTTCGCCCGTTATCGCGTACAGCCAGCCGCTTTTTATAGAGGTAGCCGTGTTCGGTCCGTTTATCGTCCAGAGAAGGTACGGCTTGCCGATAAACGCCTTGGGAAGAGAGGAAAAGGAATAGTCGTTTGTGCTCCACACCTTCGAGCCGATTTTAAGAGTGTTTACGGTTGCGTTGCCTTCGGGGTTTAGCACGTATTTGTAAAACTTGGCGTAGACGGTAACGTTGCAGGTTACTTTACTCTCCGGATCGAACGGGATCAGAAACGTCGCGTCGTCAAAAAACCAGCCCTCGAAAACGTAGCCCGCGCCCAACGCGGGATCGGCGGGTTGAGTAATTTTTCCGTTTTCGTCCGCGTTTACCGTTTGATAGATTTGTCCGTCTGCAATAAAGGTGACGGAGAAAATTTTACGGGATATTTTTGCGTAAACTTCTATATCGGAAGTAATAGGCGTATCAACGTAGAAGGGCGACTGCCACGTGTTTTCGTCCAAAAACCAGCCGTCGAAGGTGAACGCTTCGCTCAATACAGGATCGGCAGGAAGAGTGATTTTGCCGTTTTCGTCGGTTTGTACGGTTTTATACGTTTCGTCGCCTACTGTAAATTTCACCGAGAAAATTTTACGGGATATTTTTGCGTAAACTTCTATATCGGAAGTAATAGGCGTATCTACGTAGAAGGGCGACTGCCACGTGTTTTCGTCTAAAAACCAGCCGTCGAAGGTGAACGCTTCGCTCAATGCAGGATCTGCAGGAAGCGTGATTTTGCCGTTTTCGTCGGTTTGCACGGTTTTATACGTTTCGTCGCCTACTATAAAGGTGACGGAATATTCGGTCGTTACTTCTTCAGGCGGATCGGCGGCAGGAGACGAGCAGGCGAAAAACGGTGCGGAAAGGGCGCCGAGTACGACGATAAGAACGGCTATGAAAAATCTTTTCATAAAATCCTCCGAAAATTTGTCGGCTTGCCGAAGAGAAAGACGTTTTCCCTTCCTATATAAGTACGCGCCGAGCCGGGGCGCAACCCTTTTATTACGCAAGCCGTTGTCTAAGGTATATAAACAGTATACGAATTCTGCGGAAAAAATCAATACGGTATTATGCTAAAAATGGGAAGTATTCTGTTTTTTTGCAACGAACCGATAAAATTCGGCGCATAAACGCCGCCCTTGCTACAGCCGAAGTCTTAAAACAGGCGTTAAATCGGGCGATTTTGGAGCAAAAGAGGCGTCTACGCTTGACTTTGGCGCGCATATTTGGTAGAATTATTTTATAAACGAAAGAGAGGATACCGTTATGGAAGAAAAATGGAGCAAATGGGACTATCGGTTTATGGATATGGCGAAACAGGTCGCCACGTGGTCAAGCTGCTTTCAGGAAAACAGACAGGTAGGAGCGGTCATCGCCAAGGATAAACGAATTCTCACCACCGGCTATAACGGAGCCAGCAGCGGTATCAAGTCGTGCAAGGAGCGCGGCGAGTGCCTTCGCCGCAAGCTCAACATCCCCAGCGGAACCAAGCACGAGGTGTGCTACGCCACTCACGCCGAGCAGAACGCCATCATTCAGGCGGCTCGTATGGGCATCAGCATCGTGGGGGCAACGCTGTACTGCACGCATCAGCCCTGCGTTATCTGCGCTAAAATGATAATCAACAGCGGCATTTCCCGTATCGTGTACGAGCAAGGCTATCCCGACGAATTTTCGATGGAGCTGTTGCGCGAAGCCGGAGTTACCATCGAAAGAATGGAAAGATAGCGCTTTGGAGGTAATAAAAGCGATATTTTGTAAAAAATAGAGGCAAACGCTTGACAAAGAATACAAAAGTCGCTATAATAATTTGGTAAGCTAAAAATTCAGGAGAGTGTTATTATGAAAAAAGATATACATCCCGATTATCACGAGGTTACTGCCGTTTGCGCTTGCGGCGCTACTTTCGTCACCGGTTCCACCAAGAAAGGCGACGTTTTGAAGGTAGACGTTTGCTCCAAGTGCCATCCGTTCTACACCGGAAAGCAGAAGCAGGCAGAAACCGGCGGACGTATCGATAAGTTCAACCGTCGTTACTCGAAATAGTCAAACAAAAATATCACGGTGTAGCCATGCCTTTTTAAAGGGTATGGCTCTTTTTTAGTGTATATTTGCCAAAAGAGTTCGGTTTAAGCCGAAAAGTCCGCCGAAAGCCGAAGACAATAACGGGCAGGCGGCCCTAAAGAGTGAAAATGAAAAAAGAAAAGAAAGAAAAAAAAGCCAAAAAAGAAAAAACGAGGGTATGCCGGATAGGCGGTCAGGCGCTTATCGAGGGCGTTATGATGCAGGGCGCCACTTCGATCGCAATGTCCGTGCGCTCTCCCGACGGCAAGATAGTAACCGAAGCCAAGCGCAGAAAGGGCACGGGCGTGTGGGGCAAAATACCGCTTGTCCGCGGTATGATCGCTTTCGTCGCGTCGCTGGTTACGGGCACGAAATGTATCATGAAAAGCTCGCAGCAGGCTTTCCCGGAGGAGGATACGCCGTCCACCGGTATGACCGTTGTTTCCGGGCTTATCGGCGTTGTAGTGGCGATAGCGTTGTTTATGCTGCTGCCCGGTTGGATAGCGGACGTGATGCAGAAGTGGCTTTCGCTTAACGTATTGCTTAAATCGCTGATCGAGGGCGTACTGCGCCTTATTATTTTCGTGGTGTATCTGCTGCTTATATCCCGAATGAAGGATATTCGCCGCACCTTTATGTACCACGGAGCGGAGCACAGAACGATAAACTGCTACGAGCACGAAATGGGCGTAGAGGTGGGAAACGTGCAAACCTGTTCCACGCGCCACAACCGTTGCGGAACTACCTTTCTGTTTTTCGTAATGGTGGTAAGCATACTGCTTTTTGCGCTCGTCAATTGGATAGTGGAACTTATTATCGGAGGAGTGCCGGACAGATGGCTGCTTATGCTGGTGCGTCTTGCCTGCCTGCCGCTGGTTGCCGGAATAAGCTACGAGCTGTTGCGTTTTCTCGCGATACTGCCCGACAATAAATTCGTGGATATTTTCCGCGCGCCGGGGCTTGCGCTGCAACGCCTCACCACGTATCCGCCCGAAGACGATATGGCGGAGGTTGCGATACGCGCGTTCGATACCGTGCTTAAAATGGACGCCGATCCGACCTATCCCGAACGCGAATTCGGCGAATACCTGGTGTGCGAAACGCTTGACGAGCTGTATAAAAAGTTCGACGGAGCGGGCGTGGACCGTGCGGACGCCGACTGGCTTATTGCGTATTTTACAGGGCTTAAACGCAGCGAGCTGTCCTCCTGCCGCAAAAAAATAGACAAATCGACCTATCTCAGCGTGTGCGACGCCGCCGATAAAAGACTTAAAGGCACGCCGCTCGATTACGTTCTGGGCGAAAGCGATTTTTACGGAATTAAGATAAAGGTGGGGCAGGACGTGCTCGTTCCGCGTCCCGAAACCGAGCTGCTCTGCGAGCGCGCAATAGCGGAAATAGGCGACAGACGTGCGCAGGTGCTCGATCTGTGCACAGGCAGCGGTTGTATCGCCGCGGTAATCGCAACCAAAACCGGCGCCGCGGTCACCGCTTCGGATATAAGCGAAAAGGCGCTGGCTGTCGCCGAACAAAACTGTAGAGGACTGAGAGTCGAGTGTGTAAAGTCGGATATGTTTTCCGCTCTTAAAGGCAGAAAATTCGACGTTATCGTGTCCAATCCGCCCTATATCCGCACCGAAGAGCTGAAAAATTTACAAAAGGAAGTGCAGTCCGAACCGCAGATCGCGCTTGACGGCGGCGAAGACGGGCTGAAGTTTTACCGCGAAATTGCCGCGTCCGCGCCCGAATTTCTTTGCGACGGCGGCGCGTTACTGCTGGAAATAGGCTTTGATCAGGCGCAGGAAGTCACGCTTTTACTCTCGGAAAACTTTACGGACGTCGGCGTTATAAAGGATCTCGAGGGCAACGACCGAATAATCGTCGCGCGCAAAAAATAACGGTAGGTGCTGAATGAATACCTCAAAACTTGACAACGTAAAAAGTAAGTTCGAGCAGCTGACCAAGGAAATCTCCGACCCGAACGTCATTGCCGACACCAAAAACTGGACTAAGCTGTGCAAGGAGCATTCGTCTTTGCAGCCCATAGTCGAAAAGTACGACGAATACAAGCGCGTGCTTTCCGACATCGAGGGCGCGAAGGAGATCATTGCGGCGGGCGACGACGCGGAGCTTGTCGAGCTTGCCAAGCTGGAAACGGAAGAAAACAAGCAAAAACTTGGCGAAATCGAAGAGCAGCTGAAGGTTTTACTGCTTCCCAAGGATCCCGACGACGATAAGAACGTAATAATCGAAATTCGCGGCGGAGCGGGCGGAGAAGAGGCGGCGCTGTTCGCAATGGAAATAATGCGTATGTACAAAATGTACGCCGAAAAACAGCGCTGGCACGTCGAGGACATCGATATTAACGCCACCGAGCTGGGCGGTCTTAAAGAAGGCTCGTTCAACGTTTCGGGCGACGGCGTTTTCGCAAAGCTCAAATACGAAAGCGGCGTGCATCGCGTTCAGCGCGTGCCGGACACCGAGTCGCAGGGGCGTATCCACACTTCCACGGTCACGGTTGCGGTTCTGCCCGAAGCCGAGGACGTCGTAGTGGAGATCAACGAAAAGGACCTTAAAATCGACACCTACAGAAGCAGCGGCGCGGGCGGTCAGCACGTCAATAAAACTGAGTCTGCAATAAGAATAACTCATATTCCGACCGGTATTATCGTGCAATGTCAGGACGAGCGTTCGCAGATCAAAAACCGCGAAAAGGCTATGCGCGTGCTGAAAACCAAGCTGTACGACAAAATGCAGGAGGAAATGACTGCCGAATATTCGCAAAACCGTCGCAGTCAGGTGGGCACGGGCGACCGCAGCGAGCGTATTCGGACCTACAATTTTCCCCAGGGCAGAGTTACCGATCACCGCATAAACCTGACGCTGTATTCGCTGGAGAACTTTATGAACGGCGACATCGACGAAATGCTGGAAGCGTTGCGCCTTGCCGACCAGACGGCTAGGCTGGAGGCGGAAGCCGAGCTTTGACGGCAATCGGTCGCACAGAAGGAATAAAACGGAAAAATAAGCAAAAAAAGGACGGAAAAGCGGTTTTTAACAGTACTTTCAACTAAAACAAAGATAATTTTGTCAAAAGCAACACGCTTTTTTCACAATTAGGTAGTACAATAAAAGCACAACCAAAGCATAAGGCAAAGTATTATCGGAAAGACGGTAAAGCCAAAGCCGAGGTTGTGGGCAAGGCGTTTCGTGTGCGCCGCGCCCGATGGTCTTTGACTGATTCTCCTCCTTTATATTTTTACGTAAAGAAACGACTTTATTTCCCCGTAAAGCCGTTTCTTTATTTTTGTGCTTTTTTATACATTCGTATTTATTTTCTAAAAAGGGACGAAAAGACTTACGTTCTTTCTATTAACCGTTAATCTTTTTGCGCTTTTTATGCAGTAGAATAAATTTTATGAAAGGAAAACCAACGCGTTAGCGGCGTAGCGATAGGGATTTATCGCTACTCCGTTAGCTATATTTGCCTTACGGCAAGTTATATTGCTTAGGCAGTTATATTTTGCTTTCAGCAAAGTGATATTTTCCCTATCGGGAAAAGTTAAGGCAAATATAATATAACTTCGGCGCAGCCGAAATATAACGCAAGCCCATTGCATATCACTTTTAGCCATAAGGCTAAAAATATAATTTGTTTTTAATTCTTTTGTGGATATGAAAAGCACACTACGTTTCACCTTTGGTGAAGTATAGTGTGCTATACTTTTGTTGTGGACTAAAAATTCCCTATGGGAACCAACGCGTTCGTTCTATAGTTTGTTTTCAGGCGTTTTTGTAAAGCAGAGGAGCAACCTTGCAGGCGATCAGCGCCGCAATAGCGCACAAAACGGCGTCCTTCGGAATATACAACAGATTATACGTTACCGCCGCGTACCATACGTTAAGGTTACCGAGGTAAAATCTCCAGATCAGCAAGAAGTAGCATATTCCCACGGCGTAACCGGTAACGAGCGCGGCTGCGGAGGCTGCAAGATAGCGCCAAAACGGCGTTTTTTCTTTTTTTCCGCGCACCAGCCCCGCTACAAGAGCGGACAGGGGAAAGCCGACTATGTAACCGAACGTGGGCGACAGTACGACGGCGAAACCGCCTTTACCGCCCGAAAAGATCGGCAGACCGAGCACGAGTCCCATAAAAACGTACACGGCAATGGACAGAAAGCCCCGTTTCGCGCCCAGAAGCAGCCCCGCCAGCACGCATATCACGGTTTGAAAGGTGAGCGGCACCGGGTAAAACGGTATGGATACGAACAGCGTGAAAATCACCATCAGGGCGACGAATATCGCCATATAAACTATATCTTTCGTAATGCTTTTAACCTTGTTTTCCATGTTTCACATTATACGACTTTAAAATTAAATTGTCAACCAATTTTAGCATATCAGTTGACAATCCTGTATATTTTTTCAGTCGTTCGATTATTGCTTTTCTCTTTTATCGCAGTCTTTAGCGCAATCGGAGCAGGCGCCGGAGCATTCGGCTTCTTTTTCGGCGGCGTTGTCCAAACCTCTCAGCATCATCATTGCGGGCTCGAACTTCGGATCGACCTCGAGACAGCGCTCGAAGTCGGCGCGTGCGGCGTTCATATCCTTCATGCCCAGCCGCGTAAGACCGCGGTAGTACAGGAAGTAGTTGTATTTTTTGAGATTGCCGTTTTCAAGCGCGTCGTTGATTATTCTGAAGTTTTCCGAAAGCATTTTAACGCGCGTTTCGAAGTCCGCCGAAGCACACAGCGACATTCTGCCGGCAACGTTGAGCAGAAGCAACTCCTCGTCGTCGGGAAAGCAGTCCAGCATACGATCGCTTTCGCGCATCACGTAGGAATAGTCGCCGAGAGCCAGTTTTTTCTGGATATGCGCGGTCGCGCGCGAAACGCCTTTTTCGGTTTTCTCGTTTTTCCAGTCGATGAAGTCGCCGTACCAATCGACGATAAGAGGATGTTCTCCGGTCATTTCCTCGCGCGTTACGAACATATTTTCGGCGTAGCGGCTGTCAAGCACACGGGAAAAAACGCCGGGATTACCGAGCTTGGCTTTAAGCTCCTCGTAAAGATCGTATTCTACGGGCGCGCCCATAAGAATGACGTACGGGAAGTAGATATACCACATAGCCTTCAATTCGTCGTCCGCGCCGGGCAGATCGACTATTTTATTCGGCAACTCGTAAAGCGTAAGCTTTTGCGGCAGAGAGGCGAACCGTGCGTCCACGCCGCCGTTTTTTACCGCCAGCGCGAAAGCGGGCGAGCCGACGTCGAATTTATACGCTTTTTTGTCGTTCTCGCTTATTTCGATAACGCCCTCGCCCTCGGGCTTATCCTTAAATACGAAGGAAACCCCGTACTTTACCAAAACCGCCGACGCGCGTTTCAGTTCTTCGTCGTCGAACACGCAACGGAAGCAGTAAAGAGAGTACAGTATATCGCGTTTTTCGCATTCTTCAAGGTCGCTTTTGTCAATTCGGTTGTAGCTCATAAGGGTGAGATAATTCAGCCCTTGCATAACGTCTTGTTCGGTCATATTCGCTCCGTAATGAGTTTAGTGGGTAAAAATGCGTTTGATTTTGCATTGCACGCAACAAATTATAGCACAATATTCGCTAAAAAACAATCGCCTGCGCGGAATATATTGACAAAATCGAAAAAATGCGGTAAAATATAGATTGAAAAACCGCTTTAGAGCGTATTCCAGTGCACGAGCGCGCGTTTGCGGTCGTATGCCGAAAAAAACGGAGGGCAATAATTATGGCAAAAATGCTTATTGTGGACGATGAACAGAATATCCGCGAAATTATTCGCGAGTACGCCGAGTTCGAAGGCTATGAAACTGCTGAAACCGACGACGGAATGAAAGCCGTCCGTATGGCGAAAGAGGAAAACTACGACCTTATAATTATGGACGTAATGATGCCCAAGCTGGACGGTTATTCCGCGGTTAAGGAAATACGGAAATTCAGCGAAGTGCCGGTCATCATTCTGTCGGCGCGAGTGGAAGAATACGACAAGCTGTTCGGCTTCGGGATAGGCGTGGACGACTACGTCACCAAGCCGTTCTCCCCCAAGGAGCTTATGGCGAGAATAAGCGCGGTGCTCAAGCGTACCCGCCCCAAAAAGAAGGAGATGATAAAGTCCGACGGGCTGGAAATAGACATTGCCGGCAGAAACGTTTTCGTGGACGGCAAAAAAGTGGAAATGACGCCCAAGGAGTACGAGCTTTTGTTCTACCTCGTGGAAAACAACGGCATCGCCATCTCGCGTGAAAAGCTTCTTAGCAACGTGTGGGGCTACGACTTTTACGGCGACGACAGAACGGTGGATACGCACATCAAAATGCTGCGTTCCTCGCTGGGAAAATACCGCGACAAGATAGTTACTTTGCGCGGTCTGGGATATAAAATCGAACTGTAAGGAGTGCGTTTTTGGCAGTAACGGCCGAAAAAACCAATAAAAAGAAGAAAAAAGCCAAGTCGGTGTTCGGAAGCGTAATGTTCCGCGCCTGGCTGGCTTTTTTAGTGTTGGCATTTTTGGTCGTGGGCTTTTTCTGGCTGGGCGAAGCGGTGCTTTTCTCCACCAATTATATGAAAATGTACACCGACCGACTGACCGAACAAAGCCGCGTGCTCGAACGCAAACTGGTAAACAACAACTACAACGCGATGGCGGATTCCTTCCGCGCGGCGGCAAACGAATGCGCAAGGGATTACGGTATGACGGTAGTAGTGTTCACTTTCCGCGAGGACGCGAACAGGCTTAACATTTCCGAGGCTCAGTTTTCGTTTTACGCCGATCCCACCGAGATAGATATGCCCACGACCGATAATATTCGGGCGATGGCGGTGGTCGGATCGGACTTTCTCATTCGTATGAACGATATAGAAAAGTCGGGCTCGTTCGTGATCGGAAGGGAAAACGGCACGGTGCGGACGCTGATATACGGCAGTAAGATGGATAACGGCTCGGACGGAGTGTATTTATACGTTTCCACGTCGGTAAACGAGTACGGCTTTACGGTCAATATTCTGTCCAGTCAGATGCTGATAGTAACCGTTATTTGCGTGCTGTTCTCTTTGCTCGTATCGTTTTTAATAGCCTGGCAGTTCGCGCGCCCCATCAAGCAGTTCACCGCTACGGCGAGAAGAATAGGCGCGGGCGATATGTCGCTTGAGTATAAGGGCAACGGCTACAACGAGTTCGACGAGCTTGCCGACGCGTTGAACTACGCGACGGAAGAAACCGCGAAAGCCGAAAAGTTCAGGCGCGATTTTCTTACCAACGTATCGCACGATATTCGCACGCCGCTGACCATAATCAAGGCTAACGCGGAAATGATAAGGGATATTTCGGGCGAAAAAAAGGAAAAACGCGACCGCAATACGCAGACAATAATCAACGAGTCGGACAGACTGACGCTGCTTGTGGAGGATATTCTCGATCTGTCCAAGCTGCAATCGGGCGTCGTCGAGATGAAAAACGAACCGGTGGACGTCGGCGCAGTCACGAGAGAAGTGGTTAGTCAGTTCGACGTGCTGAAGGAGACGGGCGGCTACGTGTTCGAGACCGAGATCGAAAGCGGACTTATTGCGCTGTGCGACCGCAAAAGGCTGGCTCAGGTTATGTACAATCTGATCGGCAACGCGATAAACTACGTGGGAGAGGACAAAAAAGTAATCGTTAAGGTGACGGGAGCGGACGGCTCCGTGCGCGCGGAGATTTCCGATCACGGCAAGGGTATACCGAGCGACGAAATAGATAAAGTGTGGGAGCGGTATTACCGTTCCAACAGGCAGAACAGAAACGTCGTGGGCAGCGGAATAGGCTTGTCCATCGTCAAGAACGTGCTGATAAGCTTTAACGCCCGTTACGGCATTATTTCGGGCGTGGGCGAGGGCACGACCTTCTGGTTCGAGTTGGATTTATTACAGGAAAAAACGCAAAAATAACGTATAAAGCGCGTTAAAAGCGGCAAACCTTGCGGTATGGATAACGTAGTGTTCTGTATCGGAAGTCCCGCCCGTAAACGCGCTTTTTTCCGTAAAAAAATAAATTGTAAAAATCTGTTCGCCGATAACGACGAAGTCGTAGCGTGCTCGGAAAAAGACGGGCAGGCTCTGTTTTTGTTGGGCGATCCGCCCGGAGAACTGACGGTGGGAGAGTATTACCGCTTTAACCGCGCTCTAATAAGCCCCGGCGACTTCGATTTTTGCCGTTTTGCAAAGCTCGTGCGCGCCGCGTGCGGAGTAAAGCCGAGGGAAAAAGGAAAAATCAAAAAGCTTTCCGTTTTCGCTTACCGCGCCGCCGAGACGTTTTCGCGCCTGACCGAAAAAACCGAATGCGTGGCGGTCAATTTCGACGCGGTCGAGTATTCGCCCAAAAACGCCGCGGCTATCGGACGGTTCGTCTCCGCGTTTTCGGAAAAATACCGCTTGTTCGTGCTGGTTTCCGATATACGGCTCGTTTTGAAAGGAGCGAGCGTGCGCGCTTTTTCGGAAAACGGCGACTGTGTTAGTCTCGGAGGAGTCAGAACCGAGCGCGTTAAGCCCGAAAGCCGATTTATCCTTTCCCTGCGCGAAAAAGGCGTTATTATTACGCCGGACAACGTCAAAAAAGCGGTGCGAAACGGCGTATAGCGCGCGGCGAGGCGAAAACCGTTGCTTTTTTTCCGCGTGTGTGATATAATTAAGCGAATTTATTCCGCGCGGCAGGACGAATATGGAAATTACTCTCGAAGAACTGAATAAGCTTGATAAAGACGAATACGTTTTGTTGGATATGCGCTCGCAGTCCGACCGCGCCTACGGTGCGATACCGGGCTCTATTGCGGCGGACGCCGAGGCGCTTATCGAAAATCCGCCTGCAAAAGGCAAAAAAGCGGTGGTATACTGCGCCCGCGGCGTGTTCAGCGTGGACGTGGCGCTCGCTTTAAGGGAAAAAGGCGTGGACGCTTATTCGCTCGTCGGCGGATATTCGGAGTGGTTGCGCGCCGAAATGAAGAAAAAAGTGGACGACGACTATTGCGAAAATGTGGAAAAAAGCATCCGCACCAAGTTTCGTCTGCCGCTTATGAGCCGATTTATAAAGGCGATCAAGCAGTACGAGCTGATAAAAGAGGGCGATAGAATCGCCGTCTGCATATCGGGCGGCAAGGATTCGATGCTGATGGCAAAGCTGTTTCAGGAGCTTCACCGCTACACCGAGTTCGATTTCGGACTGGAATTCGTGGTTATGGATCCCGGCTACAACGCCGAAAACCGCCGCATTATCGAGGAAAACGCCAAAAGGCTGAAGGTGCCCGTGCGCATTTTCGAGTCGGATATTTTCGAGTCGGTGTACAACGTCGAAAAGTCGCCCTGCTATCTGTGCGCGCGTATGAGAAGAGGCTATCTGTACAACTTCGCGCGGCAGCTCGGCTGTAATAAGATCGCGCTCGGTCACCACTACGACGACGTGATCGAGACAATTCTTATGGGTATGCTGTACGGCGCTCAGATCCAGACGATGATGCCCAAGCTTCACAGCGCCAATTTCGAAGGCATGGAGCTTATTCGACCGATGTACCTCATTCGCGAGGACGATATAAAAGCGTGGCGCGACTACAACGGTC
>JBJFAC010000217.1:0-2904 GCA_051887715.1 Candidatus Neoclostridium sp. | reverse complement strand
AAGACCAAGCTGTACTATAAGACGGTTTTCGTCCAGAAGCGGCACTAAATCCGCTATCGTAGCGACGGCACACAGGTCGAGATACCTCTCCATCGCCTCAAACCCGGAGAGCGCCTGCACAAGCTTAAGCACCACGCCGGCTCCGCAAAGTCCCTTGAACGGATAGCGACAATTCGACTGCTTCGGATTAACCACCACGCAATCGGGGATCACGCTACCGGGCTCGTGATGATCGGTGACGATAATATCGACGCCCAGGTCTTTTACGAACTCGACCTCGTCATAGCAGGAAATACCGCAATCGCAGGTAATTATAAGATCGGGCATTATATCTTCTATGATTTTCTCAAGAGTGTCGGCGTTAAGTCCGTAACCGTCGCCCACGCGGTTTGGCGTATGCGAATACACGTCCATTCCTCTTGACTTAAAATACAACGACAATATCGCATTAGCGCAAATTCCGTCCGCGTCGTAATCGCCGTAAACGACTATTTTTTCGCCGTTTTCGATTGCGTAGTTTATCCGTTCAACCGCTTCACGCATGCCCTTCATAAGCATGGGATCGTAGAAATTATCAACGTCGGGAAAAAGAAACTTGCGCGCCTCTTCTTCGGTTTTAATACAGCGCAAAAAGAGCAGCTCTGCCAACTTTTTGTTGATGCGGAGCGCTTCGGATATAGCGAGGATCGACTTTTCGTCAACCGATATATCGTTTCTTTTTTTTAGTATTACGTTCATAATTTCTCCGTAAAATTGTAAAAATAAGCCTTCATGCGCGAAGGCTTATTTTATCTTCATTTCGCAAGGCGTTACGCTTTGTTTTTACGATTAACGCCTTTAATGTAAAATTTATCGCTAAGCCAGGACCAAATCGACGGAGCAATGCAAGTTGCGGAGAAGAATCCTGCAACCAAACCGAATATGATGGGAAGCGCAAAAATTCTGATATCCGTAACGCCGATAATCGCTACGAAGAGTATCATTACAAGCGTGGTGAGCGTTGAGAATATCGTTCTCGAAAGAGTGCTCTGCACGGAAGTATTGATTATGCTTTCGTTGCTTGCTCCGGACATTGCCTTTACGTTTTCACGTACACGGTCGAATATGATAATGGTATTGTTGATCGAATAACCGAGGATCGTAATAATCGCGGCAATGATGGTTTGATTGATCTCGATGTGGAAAATCAACATACCGCACATCATCATAATCAAGTCGTGGAACAGCGCGATAATAGCCGCCAGACCGCTGAGAAGCTCGAATCTGATCCAGATATAAATCAGCATACAAACGATTGCTATAACGACTGCAAGAATTGCACGCTGTAACAATTCGCTGCTTACGGTGGAGCTTACGTAGCCGGGAGACGTAACGTTGCCGGTATAAGGTTCGGACAAAGTCAAAGCCTCTAATACCTTATCTTTAACGCTTTCGGCAACGGGTGCGCCGATATTGATCGTAAGAGTGTTTTCCGAGGTAGTCGTACCGACCACGTTAACACCCAGTTCTTTAAGCGAATTTTCCATAATTCCGTCTATGCCTGCGACGTTGCGAGCATAAGTTGCCACGATAGCAGTATCGGAATAAGAAACTTCGGGAACGTCTTTCAGTATTTTATCGACTATTTCTTGGTTGAGTGCGGGATTTATAACGTTGTTCATATCCTCGTCGTTCAAGCCCTTAATTCTGTTATAGGAAATAGCGATAGAATCGTTATTGTTGCCGTATCTTTCGACTTTAGTTACTTTAAGACCGTATTTATTGCCGTTTTCGTCGGTAAGTCCTTCTGCGATCTCGACGATTTTATCGGAATACTCGCCGTAGTTCTCGTCGGTGAGCTGATCTCCGATTTGAACGCGCATAACGTAACCGCCGGTGAAATCGGTACCGACGTTTGCGGCGTTACCGGTAGTCAGTCCGAAAATGAGCGCGCAAATTGCGGTAATAGCGATAATTACGAGCGGAACGATGAGAATCTGCTTTCTTTTTTGTACTATATTAAATTTTCCGGATTCAAAAATTTTCATTAACGGTTACCTCCCTCTTCGGTAGCTGCAGCAGAATTCGGAGCGGTAACTTCAGGTTCTTCCTCGACTTCGGGAGGACGTTTAAGTCCCAGCGCGCCGGGATGAGCGTCGCCGTAGCCGAACAGATTTACGAACTGTTTTGCGATAAATCCGAAAACAAACATAGAGCACAAGACCGAAATAACGATGCTTATTGCAAGAGTGATACCGAATCCGTAAACGTTACCGGTTCCGACAAAGATAAGAATGAACGCTGCGATAATGGTCGTGACGTTACCGTCGATAATAGCCGCTCTCGATTTTTTAATACCGGAGTGGAAGCTTGCCTGAACCGATTTACCTGATTTGTACTCTTCGCGAATACGCTCTGCCATAATAATATTGCCGTCGACCGCCATACCGATACCGAGCAGAACGCCTGCAATACCCGGAAGCGAAAGCTGTACGAACGGGAAGGTCGCAAGTATAAACAAATTGACGACCGCATAGATAAGAAGCGTCAGAACGGACGAAACACCGATGAGACGATATCTGACTATAAGGAAGATAAAGATTACAAGCAAACCGATAAGACCGCCAATAACGCTGAGTTTAAGCGCTTTTTCGCCGAGCGTTGCCGACTGATTTCCGGAGTCAACCACGGAAAGCGTAAGCTGGAACGTACCGCTGTTTATCTGAGTTGCAAGGTTTTTAGCGTCCGTTTCGGTTGCGCCTGCGCCCATAGTTATGATGGGGTTACCGGAAATCTGCGAATTGATGGTTGCCGTAGTGATCGGGGACGCCTCTCTTTCGCCGTCGTAAACGAGGTATATCGACATCGTTTTTCCGACGTTTTCTCCGGTTGCTTTCGAAAATTTAGCGATACCCGCGGAAGTAA
>JBJFAC010000216.1:0-13258 GCA_051887715.1 Candidatus Neoclostridium sp. | reverse complement strand
ATCGCGTCCACGCACAGCTGAAGAGCGAAGTTCACCGTAACAAGAAGCGTTATTTTTTCTATCGGTATGCCGAACGTTTTGTTGAACGTAACGAAAAGCAAGGGCACGAAATTGTTTACTACCGCTTGCGCTACGTAGCCTATGTAACACGCCCACATAGTGGTTTTATACGTCTTTTGCATAATATGTCCTCCCGAAAGCCGACCTCGGTAATGTATTATATCCTTCAGACGGCAACGGGGTTACTCGTTTTATTTTTCTCCGAGCGCTGCCGGATAGCCCTCTATAAGGTCGTATTTATCGATAGCGGCGCGTATTTCACTAACCTGCGCCTCGCCAACGTCCTTGTGCTCCTTCGCTATCGTTCCCAGCACCGCTCCGGCGCCCTCTCCTATGCACGCGACGATGGGCATAATGCGGTAAGACGCCTGCGCCTCGTGCGTGGAAGAAATACATCTCCCGGCGACGAGCAGGTTTTTCTTACCCAAAGGCACGAGCGATCGATAAGGAACGGTGTAGTACTCGCCGTCCGGTATCCAATAGTGCGAGGTGCCGCTTCCGTCGGGCGAGTGTATGTCTATATCGTAGTTGCCGGCGGCTATTGCGTCGTCGAATTTGCGACAGGAAATTATATCTTCTTCCGTGAAAACGTATTCGCCCTCTATCATACGGCTTTCGCGCACGCCTATCTCTACCGATGAGGACAACAGCGTTGCGTTCCTGCACGAAGGCGCGTTTGCGACCAGAAAGCGGTACAGCTCCAGCATCTGCTTTCTGCCGTCCTTTTCCGCTTTGCTCTTTTCAAAAGCGTCCACGGGTGAGCGCAGTACTCTTGTGGAATTGAGATGGAGCACGCTGTCCGTCGTGGTGCGGAAGGCAAGCACGTCTTCACGCGGGTTGATAAGCGATTTATCCGCCAGCTTTTGCTTCCAGAGCGCGTTTATTTTCGCGTGGTCCTCTTCAAAAAACCTTTTTACGTCCACGTTGCCCATACGGAAGCACAGCGTCATCGGCTGGCATTTGCCGTCCTTTGCTCTGCCGACGTGGAAATCACAGCCGGAAAGAGCGGCAAGCAACGCGTCGCCCGTACAATCGACGAAATAATCGGCGTTTAGCGTCGTAACGCCGAACGGACCGCTCGCCCGAACGCTTTTTATTCTGCCGCCGTCGCACTCCGCGCCGTATATGAACGCGTGGAAAAGCACGTCCACGCCGTAAAAGTCCGTCATATCGTCCAGCACGATCTTGAGAAATTCTTCGTTGTACGCGGTGCGGTTGAACGCAAACACTTTCGAGCCGTCCGAGCCGCCGTCGGTGCGCGCGTACTCGCTCATTCTGTCCAGAAATTCCGAGAATAAGCCGCGATTGAGCATAACCGAGCCTTTTTCGGTTTTCATTCTGTAGTTCATAAACGGCAGAACGTAGTTCAGGCTTGCCGCGCCGCCCAGCGTGCCGCTCTTTTCCGTCAGCAATACGGAAAGCCCTTCCCTTGCCGCGGCGCAAGCCGCCATTGTGCCCGAAAAGCCGCCTCCGACCACGATAACGTCATATTTTTTCATTGCTTTCTCCTTTTTCCGACAGATCGATTATCGTAATATACTACTATTATACCGCTTCGCGCCCGTAAAACTTCCGTTATTAAACATTTTATATAACGGAGCCGCTTATACGGCGCGTTCCGCTTTTTAAAAAACGCCTGCGCTTTAAAAACGCAAGCGTTTCCGTTTTATCGACCGTCGGCTTTACGGTTATTTTTTCAGTTCGATGAGCGACTCGTCCCACATTTCGGGCGCTTCGTATCCCATAAAGTTGACCATAGTTGCCGCCACGTTGCTGAGCCCGAATTCACCCTCGTCCGCCTTGACTTCGTATGCGTCGCGGTAGAAATTATCGTACAGAATGCAGGGAACGGGATTGAGCGTGTGGCTGGTTTTTGCCTTGTAATTGCCGTTTTTATCGGTTTTGAGCACGCCTTTTTTGTCGACCTCGTACATTTCGTCGGCGTTGCCGTGATCGGCGGTTATAAGCGCGACGCCCTTTAATTTATCCACGACGTCGAGTATTCTTTTTAATTGCAGATCGAGCGCTTCCATAGAGCATTCGGTTGCGGCAAGACTGCCCGTGTGACCGACCATATCGCCGTTGGGGAAGTTGACGCGCAGATATTTATATTTTCCGCTTTCGAGACATTCGATAAGCTTGTCGGTGATTTCCGCGCATTTCATCCAGGGGCGCTGCTCGAAGGGCACTACGTCTGACGGGATCTCCACGTACGTTTCCAGCTCCTCGTTAAATTTGCCCGACTTGTTTCCGTTCCAGAAATAGGTCACGTGTCCGTACTTCTGAGTTTCGGAAATGGCAAGTTCGGAAACGCCCGTGTCCGAGAGATATTCGCTCATGGTGTTGGTGATTTCCGGCGGATTAACCAGATATCTGTTGGGAATATGGCGGTCGCCGTCGTATTCAAGCATTCCGGCGTACGTCACCTTGGGGAAGCGTACCCTGTCGAACTTATCGAAGCTTTGACTGTCGAACGCAAGCGAAATTTCGATAGCGCGGTCGCCGCGGAAGTTGTAGAACACTACGCTGTCTCCGTCCTCCACCGTTCCGACGGGCTTGCCGTCCTTTGCGATGACGAAGGGAGGCAGATCCTGATCGATGACCTTAAGCTCGTTACGGTAAGCGGTGATGGCTTCTTCGGCGCAGGCAAACTGTCTGCCCTCGCCCAGAACGTGCGTTTTCCAGCCCTTTTCCACCATTGCCCAGTTGGCTTCGTATCTGTCCATAGTGATATTCATTCTGCCGCCGCCCGAAGCGATCATAACGTCGAAATCGGGTGAACGGAGCGACGCCATAAACTCCTCGAACGGGCGAACGTAGTCGAGAGCGGAGGTTTCGCCCACGTCTCTGCCGTCAAGCAGAACGTGAACGCGTACTTTTTTAACGCCTTCCTTTTTCGCCTCTATCATCATAGCCTTCAGGTGGTCGACGTGCGAGTGAACGTTTCCGTCGCTGAACAGTCCGAGAAAATGCAGCGTGGAATTATTGTTTTTAACGTTTGCGACGATCTCCTGCCAGGCGGGAGACACGAACATCTTTCCGCTTTCGATTGAGATGCTGACCAGCTTTGCTCCCTGCGCGAAAACCTGTCCCGATCCCAAAGCGTTGTGTCCCACCTCGGAATTGCCCATATCGTCGTCGGAGGGAAGTCCGACAGCCGTGCCGTGCGCCTTGAGCCTGAGCATAGGGTATTTTGCCATTATAGCGTCGAGCGTGGGCGTATACGCCAGCTTTACGGCGTTGCCCGCGTTTTCGGGAGCAAGTCCCACGCCGTCCATTACTATCGTGAGCACGGGCCCTTCGACGGCAAGTTTGCAGTTGGCTTTTTTGAGTATTTTAGTCATATTCTTTACTCCTGTAATGTCCGAAAAACGGAGCGAATGAGCTTCGCTCCGCATTGTGATCAGTCGTTGAAATGTACGACCTTGGAGAAGTCTTCCGCCTTGAGGGACGCTCCTCCGATGAGACCGCCGTCGATGTCGCTCATTGCCATAAGCTCGGAAGCGTTTTTTGCGTTCATGCTTCCGCCGTACTGAATACGTACTTTGTTGGCGATAGGACGAGTGTACATCTTTGCAAGCGTTTTTCTGATAAATTTGATGGTGGCGTTTGCCTGCTCCGCGGTGGCGGTAACGCCCGTGCCGATCGCCCATACGGGTTCGTATGCGATGACGACGTTTTTCATTTCTTCCGCAGAAATGCCTTCAAGTCCGCCTTCAAGCTGAGTGCGAAGCACCATTTCAGTTTTGTTGCCGTTGCGCTCGTCAAGCGTTTCGCCCACGCAAACGATGGGCTTAAGCTCGTTTTTGAGAGCCTGCGTCAAGCGCATATTGACAGTTTTATCGGTTTCGCCGAAGTATTGACGGCGTTCACTGTGTCCGATGATAACGTATTCCGCGCCCGCTTCCTTCAGCATTGCGGCGCTTATTTCTCCGGTAAACGCGCCCTTGTCCGCCCAGGCGACGTTCTGCGCGCCCACTTTGATCTTAGAGCCTTTTACCAGCTTTTTTACTTTTTCAATGCAGGTAAAGGGAACGCATACGACGACGTCGGTACGGGTTACGTCCTTTACGAGCGGTTTCAAAGCGGTGATAAGCGCTTCCGCTTCCGCCTTGGTGTTATTCATTTTCCAGTTTCCTGCGATGATGGGTTTTTTCATTTTGCTACTCCTGTATTTATTGTCGCAATAAAAGCCTATTTATTCGACCGCGTATATTATAATACAATTCCTTGGTTTTTTCAAGCGAAAAACGGTGATAATACAAACTTTTTTGCGTTATTTTGCTTTATTCTGCCTTACGTACTCGTATACGACCAGCGCAGTCGCGACCGACGCGTTAAGCGAGTTTACTTTGCCGAACATGGGAAGCGTTACCACTCCGTCGCACTTCTCCTTGGTCAGCCGTTTTACGCCCGATCCTTCTCCGCCCACGACGAAGGCGATCGCGCCCGTCAGATTTTCCGCGTATATCGGGCTTCCGTCCATATCGGCGCAGTACACCCACACGTTTTTCTTTTTGAGATATTCGATTGCGTCGTTTACGTTTGTGACCTTTGCCACGAGAACGTGCGCCGACGCTCCCGCCGATACCTTTATTACCGTTTCGTTGACCGAAGCCGCTCTTCTTGCCGGTATTATCACGCCGTGACATCCCGCGCATTCGGCAACGCGCAGCACGCTGCCCAGATTGTGCGGATCTTCCACGCCGTCGAGTATTACGATAAACGGCGGCTCGCCCTTTTTCTCGGCAAGAGCCAGAATATCGTCCACCGTGCAGTACTTAAAGTCGGTGACGTCGGCAATAAAGCCCTGATGCTTTCCGGTAACGCTTTCGCGGTCGAGCACTTCCTTGTCGTAAAACGCGACGCGAACGCCCTTGCTTTTCGCCTCGTTGATTATTTTGTTCGCGCCTGCGTCTTTAAGCCCTTTCGCGACTATAAGACGGTCGACGGTCTTGTCGGTTTTAAGCAGTTCCGAAACTGCGTTTCTGCCTTCGACTTTCATTTTTGCTCCGCAAAGTACGTTTTTTTGTCCGAATTGACGTATTTCGTAAATTTAATTTTGTAGCCGTTAGTTTCAATCGTCTGACTTTCGCTTTCGCACGACCAGTTTGCAAGCGCGTCCAGATCGTCGAAAAACACGGTGGCTTCTCCGTCCGCCTCCACCTTGGTGACCAGCGCCTCGTCGCAATACGGCAAAAGCGTGTGGTAGGTCATGTCGCCGCCTATCACGTACACGTCGTTGACGTTTTCGATTGCGGCGAAAAGCTCGTTAAGTCCGCGCACGACGACGCAGCCTTCTATCGGCTTTCCGTCCGGGCAAAGCACTACGTTTACCCGGTTTTTAAGCGGTTTTCCGCCCGGGAAGGACAAAAGCGTGTTGTAGCCCATTACCACGGTTTTACCCGACGTGGTCTGACGGAAAAATTTCATATCCTCCGGCAGAGAGAACAGCAGTCCGTTATTCTTGCCGATGCCCCATTTTTCGTCTACCGCGACTATTGCTCTTATCATATTGCAACCTCGATTTTTTTGCCGAGCGTGGAGAAGCGATAATCTTCAAGCGCGAAATCGTCCACCGTAAAGTCGTAGAAATTCTTAATTTCCTTGTTCATCGTGAATTTCGGCGCGGGATAACGCGGATTGTTCATCATTTCTTCCACGAGCGGAATATGTCTGTCGTAAATATGCGCGTCGGCGATGACGTGAACCAGCTCGCCCGGCTCGAAGCCGGTAACCTGCGCGATCATCATAAGCAGAACGCTGTACTGAACCACGTTCCAGTTGTTGGCGGTAAGCATATCGTTGCTTCGCTGATTGAGTATGCCGTTCAGCTTGTTGCCCGTAACGTTGAACGTCATGGAATACGCGCACGGATAAAGATTCATTTCGCTGAGATCCGCGTGCACGTAAATGTTGGTCATTATGCGGCGCGACGCGGGATTGTGTTTAAGGTCGTAAAGCACTCTGTCGACCTGATCGAACTCGCCCTCTTTGTATTTGTGCTTTACGCCCAACTGATAGCCGTACGCTTTCCCGATAGAGCCGTTTTCGTCCGCCCAACTGTCCCAAATATGAGAATGAAGATCGTGAATGTTGTTGCTCTTTTTTTGCCATATCCACAGAATTTCGTCGATACAGCTTTTAAACGCCGTTTTGCGGACGGTGAGTATGGGAAATTCTTTGCTAAGGTCGTAACGGCTTACCAGACAAAACTTTTTTACCGTGTGCGCGGGCGTGCCGTCTTCCCAATGCGGACGCACGTTAAGATCGGTGTCCCACGTTCCGTTTTCCATAATGTCTTTCATATTGGAAAGAAAAATGTCGTCGGCTTTACTCATTATAATTCTCCTTTTATATCGTTCTTTCTTTTTCTTCGGCTTGTGACTGCGCCGTTCGTTTTGCGTTTTCGCCCGCCTCGTACGCTTTTTCCAGAATATAGGAAAGCCGGTCGTCCTGACTGCTGAGGCTTAAATAGCCCAGCACGGCTTCCAGCGAAGTGGCGCGTTTATAATCCGAAACGGTCGCGTTCTTCGCCACCGTGTTGTTGTGCGCGTTTTTCGCTCTCCTCGCGATTGCCGCCTCGTCCTCGGTAAGCTCGCTTTCCAGCGCCTCGAAAATACGGGACTGAGCCGTGGCGGACACGAACCTGTTCGCTTCCTTGTGCAAGCCGCCCGCCTTGGCGTGGCTGGACCGGGCAAGCTTACTGCGCACGAACAACGTGAAAACGCTGTCGCCCACAAACGCCATTACAAGCGGATTAAGTTGCCTTGCCTCTTTTTCGGTCATAATTTGCCTCTAAACTATATTGTAGCACAAAACGCCTTTTTTCTCAATTAAAAAAGGGGCGAATACGCGTTTTTTTTGATTTTTTCGCTTTTCGCTCCTTTTTGCGTTTTTTTCAGTCTTTTTCGGCTTTAACGCGCCGACGGTATTCGGTGGGACTGAGCCCCGTTCTGCGCCTGAACATATCGGAAAAACGCTCCACGCCCGAAAATCCCACGGAATACGCTATTTCCGAAATGCGCAGATCCGACTCCGCAAGCAGTTCCCGCGCTTTCGTTATTCTGTAGTCGGTGAGGTACGAATACGGCGAAACGCCCGTCCTTTGAGTAAATTCGGTGGTGAAATACGTTCTTGCAACGCCCAATGCGTCCGCAAGAGCGGATATGCTAACCGAGCGGAAATAGTTGTTTTCGACGTAGCGGATCGCCTCCTCCACGACATCGGCGGGCGAATTCTGTTCGGGGGACACGCTGTTTTTGATCTTTGCCAGCACCTCGTACAGTCCGGAAAGCGTTTCTAATGCGTTGACGCTTTCCTGCGAGTCGTATTTACGGTAAAGCGCCTCGACCGCGGCGACCGACTGTTTTCCGACGTGCGCCGTGGACACGCCCCGCGGTAATGCAAAGTCGGCAAGCTCGGCGGCGAATTTACCGTTGAAGCCCACCCAGAAGTACTGCCAAGGATCGCTTTCGTCGCTGCAATAGGTGGTGACTTCCATCGGGCGAATGATAAAACAGTCGCCTGCGGAAAGCGGCGTTTTTATTCCGTCCTTCATAAACCAGCCCTTGCCCGTCTTTACGACGTGTATCAGCCAATAGTCTCTGACGGCAGGTCCGTAGATGTGTAGCGGCGGCGTTTTGTGAAAGCCGATGTCCCGAAGGTATACGCCGAAGGACGGTCCTCCGGGTATTCCGCAGAACGATTCGAAATTCAGGTCGTTCCCTTTTCTTTGAAGCATAGTTTTCCTTTAACGCGCAAGCGCTTTAACCGAAAGATAATTTTTGAAATGAACGCCGTCCAAAACAAGCGCGGCAAGCGCCATAATGGCGGGGAATATTGCGAACGAACGGACGTAGCACGCCTGATTGCCCGAGCAGTAGCCCTCTATCATTTTTTCCTGACAGCCGAGCGCCCCTGCGAACGCGATAACAAACGCCGCAAAGCAGATAAATTCGCACACGCCCGAAACCAGAACCAGCTCGTCCTTTCCGGTGGCGATCACCGCTATCTGAACCGCAAACGCGATTACCGCCGTTATCGCCGCCACCAGCGTGCTTATCGCAAGCACGTTTACGTACGGCTGTCCGCCCTGATCGTTTACCCAATAATAGAACGGAGCAAGCCCTGCGTTAGCCGAAGTGAAGTCGCCGGTAAGTCCCGACAAAAGACATTCGTAGCCGTTTGCGCCTATTTCCACCATTCTCTCGCCTTCGCTTCCCACTCTCGACGGATCGTTCATAATGTCGATGAATGGTACGAACATAAGCAGTGCCGCCGCCGTGATAAGCGCAAGCGCGATAGGGCTCCACACGACCAGCTTACTTTTCTTTTTATTGTATACTTTTACTTTTGCGGCGGCGATTTCCCGCTCGCGGGTGGTTTTGTTTGCCATAATTTTGCTCTCCTTATTTGGTTATGTAATAGTTCAGTCGGGACGCGTCCTCGACTATCGACAGTTCGGCGACGTTGAAACCGAGCATTTTTATCGTTTCGGTTTCGGTTTCCGACACGCTGCCGTCCTCGTTGTACGACTTTATTTCTATTTCGATGAATTTATCGCTCGACAAGCCGCCTTTTATATGTATCCAGCTTTTATCGTTGGTGTCCTCCGACTGATTTTTCGGCGCGGGAATTTCTCCGTCGTAATACAGCACGAAGCCGATCACGGTGTCCTTTCCGCATTTACAACCGTAACCCGACGAACATTTGCGCACGCCGCACAGATATTTTTCTCCGTCCACGGAGGTTATTTCGTAGGTGAACAGATCGCACTCTATCGTACTGCCTACGTACTGCGTGGGATAGTACCACATATTCGTAAGCACCAGAAAAATGTTGGATTCGCTTAGCGAGTAGTCTTTGTTGCTGCATGCCGGAAAAATCAAAGAGACGACGAGCAAAAGCAACGGGATCATACGCTTTTTTACGTTTTTCATACGCTACCTCCTTAAAATCATTCCGGTCACGTAAAATCCGGCAAAGCCTATTATATCCGCGACCACTATCGTCGGTCCTATCGGAGTTCCGATAAAAATCGAGATCAGAAAGCCCGTTATCGTGCACGCCACGGAGGTTATTACCGAGCATATCGTCACCGAGCGGAAACTTTTGAAAACGCGCATCGACGACAGCGCCGGGAAAATTATCAGCGCGGATACCAACAGCGAGCCCACGAGATTCATCGCAAGCACGATCACGACGGCTATTATCACCGCGGTAAGAAAATTGTACAGCTTTGCGCGGGTGCCCGTCGCTACGGCGAAGTTCTCGTCGAAGGTAACCGCGAATATGCGGTTGTAGAACACGACGAAAAACGCGACCACGGCAAGCGACAGAATAACGCACGTCCACACCTCGACGGGCTTTAACGAAACTATTTTGGTCGTTCCGAACATAGTTCCGCAAACGTCGGTGTTGATATTGCCCGATCCGCTGCCGGGAAACATATTTATAAGCAGGTAACCCACGGCAAGCGAGCCCACCGACAGCATTGCTACGGCGGCGTCGCCCTTTATCTTGGCTTTACTGCCCGTGCACAGCAGAAGTATCGCGCAACCTATCGTAACGGGCAGAGTTATTATCACGTTGTCGGACAGGTTGGCAACGGTTGCGACGATGGACGCGCCGAACGCCACGTGCGACAGTCCGTCGCCTATGAACGACAGGCGCTTTAACACCAGCGTTACGCCCAGAAGCGCCGAGCACAGCGAAATCAGCGTTGCCGATATCAGCGCGTACTGCACGAAATCCATCTGAAGGAGGTCGATCAGATCTTTAAGCATTATCGCTCCCTCCTTTTGCCGCAAAGCCCGGACATATTCCGCTTTCGAGGTACTGCTCTTTACTGCCGAAAAACACCCCGTGCCCTATGTGCAACACCTTGGTTGCGTATCTTAAAGCGGCGTTTACGTCGTGAGTTATCATAATGACTGTTATGCCCTCTTCGTGCAGGCTTGCGATAAGCTCGTACATCTCCGCCGTCACGATGGGATCGAGTCCGGTTACGGGCTCGTCGAGCAGAATGAGTTTTCCCGTTGCGCACAGCGCTCTTGCAAGCAGTACTCTTTGCTGTTGACCGCCGGAAAGCTCGCGATAACACTTGTTTCTCAGCTCGTACACGTTCATTTTTTTCATATTGTCTTCGGCAAGCTTTTTCTCCGCTCTGCCGTAGAACATTCTTTTCCCGAGCTTAGACAGACAACCCGACAGCACTATTTCGGACACCGACGCGGGAAAATCCTTTTGCACTACGGTCTGTTGGGGCAGGTAGCCGATCTCGTTCTTTTGTAAGCCGTCGGAATAGATTATTCTGCCGCTTATCGGCAGAATAAGATGTAGCAGCGTTTTCATAAGCGTGGACTTACCCGAACCGTTCTCTCCCACTATGCACAGATAATCGCCGGCGCACACCTCGAAATCAAGCCCCTTGAGCACGGCTTTTCCTTCGTAGCCCACCGATAAATCTTCGCAGGTCAAAAATGCCATTTATACTACCTCCAACGCCGTTTTGAGCGCGTTTAAGTTGTTTTGCATCGTGCCGACGTAGGTCTTTCCGTTCCGTATATCGTCGTTGGTGACCGACTGCATCGAATCCATCCTGACGACGGATTGGTTTTTAGCTTGCGTTTTGTCTATTATCGACCTTGCCGCGTCCTCGCTGCTGCCTTCCAGAATTATCACGCTTTTAAGCGAGAACTCGTCTATTTTCGCGGCGAGCTCCAGCATTTTGCGCGGGGAAATTTCGCCCTGCGACGCACAGCCCGGAAATGCGGCGTAATACTCGATATTATAATCATCGGTCATATAGCGGAAGGGGAAACGGTCGGCAAACACGAGCGTTCTTACCGTCGCTTTTTCCACCGCCTCGGCGTATTGTGCGTCCAGCTGTTCGAGCTTTTGCTTGTACGCCGCGTAGTTCGCGTTGTATAAATCGCTTTTTTCGGGGTTCATCTCGCACAAACTTTTCCTTACGGCGTCGGCGGCGATTACCGCGTTTTTAAGCGACAGCCACACGTGCTCGTCGTATTCGGCTTCGTCGTGGTCGTGGTTTTCGTGCTCTTCCTCGTCCATCTCGTCCTCTTCGGTAAGCCGAGATGAAAGCGCGTCGAACAGGCGCACGACCTTCATATTTTTGTTTATTTTGTTTTCCAGCTGATCGCTCACCCAATTGTCGGAAGCTCCGCCTACGTAAACGAACATATCGCACTTCTTTATTGCCGCAGTATCGGTTATTCCCGGACTGTAATTGTGCATATCCACGCCGTCTCCCAAAAGCTTTACTTCCACGTCCTCGTCGCCCGAAGCTATTTCCCTAACCCAATCGTATTCGGAAAAAACCGTGCACAAAACCTTATACTTTGCCCCCGAATCGCCGCTTAGAGCGCAACCCGAAAGCGCGCCGGCAAGTAATGCAAGCGTAATAAAAACTATCAGTATTTTTTTCATATATAGTACTCCTTATTGATAAAAATCGCGTTAAAATCTCAATAATGCGACTTTTTTCAATCGGAGAGCTTTACTTTTAAGGTAACGGGAGACTTTTCCGCCGCGATATAATAAACCGTCGCCACGGCAAATATTATCGTAAAACGAGCCGCAACGCTTGCGCCCGCGGTTTTATTCGCTCCGCCGGACTTGCCGATAAAATCGCGGCAGGCGTCCAATACGGCGCAAATAATACAGTCGTCGCCCACGCACGCGTGCTCCGCCTCGACGCCCTGGAAACAAAACGACAAACTTACCGCGACAGTAAATATCACGGCGAAAATAAGTATTATGATTTTCGATTTCTTGTTCATACGTTCCGTTTTTCGCGCCTTCCCGTCAGAATACTTCGTATTTTAGCACAAGAATCGGAATTTGTCAAGCGTAATGCGCAACAGCGTTGAATACGCGCCTAATCGGTTGCCAAAATGCGTTTTTTATTGTATAATGTACGCGAATTTACTTTTACGGAGCCGATATGAACCTTTCAGACGTCATTATTTGCAGCGATTACGACGGCACTCTCGCGTGCGGAGAAGCCGATTGCGTTTGTCCCGTGCGCACTCCGCTGGGTTGCGTTTGCGAACAAAACGTTGAGGCGATAAAGCGTTTTACGCTTTCTGGCGGAAGATTTATCGTTGCCAGCGGCAGAAGTCCGCTTGCCATGGACTTTTTATACGACGTCGCTCCGATAGACGACGTTTTTGCCGGCACTAACGGCGCCGCCATATACTCCAGAAGCGCGAAAAAGTTCGTTTTCCGCCACGAAATGAAGGTCGCTCCGTCCGATTTTATCGAAAGGGCGCGCGCTTTTTACGGCAGTCTGCCTGAATTTCACGTTACCGACGCCGACGCGGTCGTGCATAAGTGGTACCCCGGCGGCGAGTGCGACGAGCTTACTTTTATTTCGCGCTTTCCCTCTCTTCTGAAAATAATTTTCGTCGAACGCGACGAGCAAAAAATGTCGCGGCTTAAAAAAGCGTTGGAGGACGCGTTTAAGGACTCGTGCGAGATAGTTCTGTCCTGTCCTTTTCTGGTCGAAGCGTTCGATAAAGGCGCAGGAAAAAGCGAGATAATCGACTTCGTCCGAAAGCAAAATCCCGAAAAAACCGTCGTGGCGCTGGGCGACTTCGACAACGACCTTGCTATGCTGGAAAAAGCCGATTACGCCTTCTGTCCCGAAAACGCCGCGTCTAAGGTCAAAAGCGTTTGCGCTAAAGCTTTCCGCCGCGCAGGGGACGGCTTTATAGCCGACGTCGTGGAGTACTTAAAACGCCTATGACTACGCTGATCAACGGAATCCCCGTAGAGTTTATCACGAGACGCGGTATGAAAAACGTGCGCGTTCGCGTGGATCGGAACGCAAAAGTAACCGTTTCCGCTCCCGAAGGCTATCCCTTCGAAAAAGCACGGCGATTCGCTTTGGAAAAATACGAATGGATAGCCAAAAACGTGGAAAAGGCAAGAAAAAAGCCCTCTCCCGATATAAGAGACGGCGCCGTTCTGCCCGTTCTGGGCGAAAATAAAAAGTTCGTTTTCGTTATCGGCACGCGGAAAAAGGTCGCGCTTTCGGGCGACGAGATAATAGTCACGGCAAGCGAAAAAAGTCTGCTTTCCGCTGCGGAAAATTATCTGTCCGAAAAACTTACCGAGTACCTGCAAGAGCGGATAAACTATTATCAGCGGTTGACCGGACTGAAATGCTCCC
>JBJFAC010000215.1:0-2915 GCA_051887715.1 Candidatus Neoclostridium sp. | reverse complement strand
ATAAAATCGCTTTCGGCAAACGGTAAAAACAAATATTTTTGCCTGGAATTGAAAAGCCCGACGCCAAGCAGTCCTCCGCTTCCTATCGCGTATAAAGACTGAATAAGCTGATAGCCCTCCTCCAGCGGGTTATCCCACGGATGCAAAAACGCCGTCAGTCTTTTCATTCTGTACGGCTCGGCTATTATAAGCGCGGGCACGGCGGCGGCAAGCGGTAAGGATAAGAGCGCAAAATGCCCGGCTTTTGCTCCGCCGATGAACAGCATAATCAGCATTACGAAAACCACGCACATAGTCACGGACATATTCGGTTCAAGCATAATAAGCAGGCACATCGCTCCGCCCACGAGCAAAACCGGCATCAGATATATGAATTTGTGCGTTTTGTCGTGACGTTCGGCTAAATACGCCGCCGAGAATATCACAAATCCGAACTTTGCTATTTCGCTTGACTGAAGCGTGAAAAACGGGAATTTGATCCACCTTTTTGCGCCGTAGTTTTCCACTCCTATGCCGGGAACGAAAACCAGCACGAGTAAAACAAAGCTTATTACAAGTATTACGTACCGCCATTTAATAAGCTTGTGATAATCGATAAGCGACGTCGCGGTCATGGCTATTACTCCCAAAACGGCGCCGAACAATTGTTTATACATAAAATACTTGTTGTCGCCGTACGTTTTCAACGCCGAATAGCTGCTTGCCGAATAAACCGCGATAACGCCGAAAATCAGCATCGCCGCGACCGTCACAAACAAGGTCACGTCGAATTTTCCGCGATAGAAAATTACTTTTCTATCTTTCTTTTTCGGCATCGTATTACGAAAGCGCATTGACGTATTCTACAAACTTCTCGCCGCGAACGGAATAGTTTTCAAACATATCGAAGCTTGCCGAGGCAGGCGAAAACAAAACGTTACGACAGCCGCTTTCATAAGCGTTTTTGACTGCAGAGCGCAAATCGTCGAACAGTTCTACTTCGGAAAAGCCGCCGAAATACGCCGCGTCGCGTATTTTAAAGCGAGTATGTCCTATAAGGTTTAGTTTATCGAATGCGTTTTTATTGCGGAAAAGCGGCGAAAAATCGCAATTTTTATCGCTTCCTCCTGCGATAAGACATACGCTGCCTTTCATTTCCGACAAAGCGGCAAGCGTTGCCGAAACGTTGGTTCCCTTGGAATCGTCGTAAAACCTGACGCCGCCCACTTCGCGAACAAGACTCAACCGGTGATTTTCGGGCGTAAATTTTTTTATCCCTTCGCGTATATCGTCCGCCGTCGCTCCGAGCGAATACGCCGCGGTTGCCGCAAGCAGAAAGTTTTCGTAATTGTGTCGCTCGATAAACGGGAGCTCTTCCGCCGTCGCCACACATTTGCCTCCAACGTAAAATTTACCCTCGTCCGCATACGAGCCCTTGATTTTTCCGCGTACGCACGAAAACACTACTTTCGACGAGGGGGAAAAATCAGCCAGATATTTTACGGGGATAGAGTCCTGCGATAACACTAAAGTATCGTTAACGCTCATGTTTTTTGCTATTTTTAATTTCAAAGCGGCGTAGCGCTCCATACTGCCGTGCCTGTCGATGTGGTCTTCCGATACGTTGGTTATTACTGCAACGTCGGGCTTGAACGAAAACACCGTTTCAAGCTGAAAGCTGGATACTTCTACCACCGCTATTTCGTATCCGCCCACCGCCGCAAGCGAAGAAAACGACATTCCCACGTTTCCGCAAAGCGCAACGCGATATTTTTCGCCAAGCATAAGCGCAGCCATTTTTGCAACGGTGGTTTTTCCGTTAGTGCCCGTCACGGCAAGAATTTTGCCTCGATTTATAGCGTATCCCAGTTCTATTTCGGAGATAACCGGGATTCCACGCTTTTTTGCGGCTTCAAACAACGGATCGGAAAGCGCAATGCCGGGACTTACCACGACAAGCGAATATTCTCCCTCGTTTATTTCTTTTTCAAAGCCAGAGCCGATCATCTTATAATCCGCGCCTGCTTTTTCCAACGCGAACGCCGCGCCTTTTCCGCTTATTCCGTTTCCGGCAACCAAAATTCTTTCACCGCATAATATACTACTCATAAAACACCTCGCGTACAAGGTATTTTATGCCGTCAAAGTCAAAATAATGTCACGCAAAAATCATTATAAGACCGATCAGAGTACTGCCGACCGCAAGAGTTATCGTGCGGTAAAAAGCAACTATTCTGTTTTCGTGCACACCTTTTCTTTCAAAATGGTGATGAACGGGCGCCATTAAAAACACTCGTTTTTTCGTTCGCTTGTAATGCGCCACCTGAATTATTACCGACAGCGCGGTGACTACGTACATCACGCCTAAAACGGGAATTAATAGCGTAGTTTTCGTGACGATCGCAAGCCCCGCGATCAGTCCGCCGAGAGCGAGCGAGCCCGTATCACCCATAAAAATACGCGCAGGATAGGCGTTAAAGCAGTCGTACGCCGACAGCGCTCCTATCACCGCGCAAATCATTACGATCAGATTATCCGTCTCTTCCGCGCCGGCTATAAACACGCCCTTGACGCGCGCCGCAACCACTGTTACGGCAACAAAACAAATAAGATAATTTTTCGTAACTCCGCTTGCAAGACCGTCCAAGCCGTCGATAAGATTGACGGAATTGCTTGCCGCAAGAAATACGATAACGTAATACGGTATCGCAAACCATTTCAGCGAAAACGAATTAAACGTGACCGGCAAAAACTGTTCGCCGCCCACGAGCGGACTCCTGAAAGCAAAAACGGCAACGATTACCGCAACCGCCGACTGAAACACTATCTTTTGCCACGCCGAAAGCCCCTTATTCTGTTTGAACCACACCTTTATGAAATCGTCCAGAAAACCGACTACGCCGTATCCCAACGCGACCGAGAGTGTAAGAACGGAC
>JBJFAC010000214.1:0-2924 GCA_051887715.1 Candidatus Neoclostridium sp. | reverse complement strand
GACTACTCTGCCCCCGTCCAGCTTATGGGCGACTTTCTGAGTGGGAAAAAGAGCACGGCGTTCGGCGACGTCGCGCCCACTTATCCGGGCGTAAGATTTGCGAAAATGAGCGATATTCTGCCCGAAGCGGTAGTTTCGTCTATTGCGCGCGCGGTGGTCGATATGGACAAAAAACTGCGCGGTTTTGCGGACGGGAACGCGGTGCTCACCGCCGTAGAATCGCGAACGAGCTCACCGGTGCGCATCGAACGCGGCGAAAATCTGACCTCGCCGTTTGCCTCCAATCTCTACCCGTGCGGCGAGGGAGCAGGTTATTCGGGAGGCATAACCTCTTCGGCTGCGGACGGACTGCGCGTTGCCGACGCGATAGTAAATAAACTCGTTTAGTAGGGCGCAGTAAACGCAAAAAGGCAAGTTTTTCAGCTTTTGGACGTATCCGCGACGTCGTCCGGCGCTATCATCGTGTAGGTTGCGATATGTCGGTACGGCGGAGCGTGTGTTATTCTTTTATAAATTCGCTTTTTATCGTGCTTTTTCATTTTTGCCTCCGCGTTTAGTGTGCGTCGCGGGCTTGACAAATATGCAGGTAAAAGGTATAATAATACGGTAAAAAATTGTAAAAAACGGAGGAAATATATATGATTTACGTGCTTGGAAGCATAAATGCGGATATGGTTGCGGCGGTGCCGTATATGCCTGTTAACGGCGAGACCATATCGGCGGACAAGTTTTATACCTCTCCCGGAGGAAAAGGCTCCAATCAGGCGGTTGCTATCGCAAAGCTGGGCGGCAAGGTAAAAATGATCGGCAAAGTGGGCGACGACGCAGAGGGCAAGGCGCTTATCGATAACCTGACGGCAAGCGGAGCGGACGCAAGCGGAGTGACCGTCTCCGATCGTCCCACCGGTATCGCGATGATAATAGTGGAAAACGGCGACAACCGCATTATTCTTTCGGCGGGAGCCAATTACGACTACTGCGAAGGCGACGTGGACGAGGGGCTTAAGGACGCAAAGCAAGGCGATTACCTCATTATGCAGCTGGAAATTCCGTTGGAAATAGTGTGCTACGCCGCCGAGTTGGCGCATAAAAAGAAAATGACGGTGGTTCTTAATCCCGCTCCTGCGGTCAGTCTGCCCGAACGCCTGCTTGCAAACGTGGATATTATCTGTCCCAACGAAAGCGAAACCGAAATTCTGACGGGAATATCGGTCAAGGACGAGGTTTCCCTCGCCGCGGCGGTTTCCGCGCTGTACCGTTCGGGCGTTAAAAACGTGGTAATAACCATGGGAGGCAAGGGCGCGTACGTCACGAACGGCTCGACCATCACGCATATTCCGCCCAGAAAAGTCAAGGTCGTGGACACGACGGCGGCAGGCGACACGTTCATCGGAGCGCTCGTACTGAAGCTGAGCGCGGGCGAAAGTATCGAAAACGCCGGAAAATTCGCTTCCGTGGCAAGTTCGATCACCATCACGCGCGAGGGTGCCGCCAAAAGCATTCCCACGCTTGAAGAAGTGGAAAAAACGATAGCCGAAAGCCTCGGTAAGTAAATAACCGCGCGCTTTAAGGTAAACAGAAGTGCGCAAAATCTGCCAAAAAAAACGGAAAACAAACGATAATCAGGGCTCTGAAAAACGGCGTGCTTTAAGGCAAATCGAGGATGCAAAAGCGCGCTAAGAAAAAACGGAAAAACGAGCGGTAATTAAAGCGCTGAAAACGGCGCACTTTAATACAAATCGAAGATACAAAAGCGGGTCAAGAAAAAAATAAACGAAAAATGTTGACAATGCGTGTGTTTTGTGTTATAATATGACAAGAAGCGTGAATTTATCCGAGGGGAAAACGCCCTCGTTGCTTCAATATTTTCTTTTCGGAGAAAGACGACTATGGATATTTTACAGCAGATCAATGAAATAGTGAAAGAGTTTCGCGGAGAAGAGGTAAACCTCAAAATCGACGATAATTTCAACGAACTGGGCTTTGACTCGCTTGACAGAGTCGAGCTCGTAATGCAACTCGAATCGAAATTCGACATTTCGTTCCCCGACGATTTACAGATCGAAACGGTGAAAGAGTTGGTGGACACCATCGAGGGACTCATCAAATAAAAAATGGAAATAGGTGAACGGTCCGAAGACCCCGGCGTCGGGCGAAGACGGAAACAACTGAATACTTTGTTATTAAGCCGAACGGAAACGTCCGGCTATTTTTGCATATAAAAAAAGAGGTGTAAAAGAGTAAATTATGATTATTACGAACGCATTTACGATAGCGTCCGTCGGACCGACCGCGCAAGCGTTTATGTGGCTTGCCCTTATTGTCTGCTTTATACTCAGCGGAATATTTTCGGCTACCGAGACGGCTTATTCAACCGCAAGCAAGGTGCGCCTTACGACGATGGCGGACGAGGGCGACAAAAAAGCCGCGAAGGTCGGCAAACTGCTGGATCGCTTCGAGGACGTGCTCGTCGCCGTGCTCGTCGGCAACAATATCGTCAATATCACGGCTACCACGCTGGCAACGTTGCTGTTTATGGCAATAATGGGCGACGTTGGCGCAACCGTTTCTACGATAGTGGTCACGTTGGTCGTGTTGCTTTTCGGCGAGATCACGCCTAAAATGCTTGCAAAACAGCACCCGGAAGGCTTTGCAAAGAGCGTTTACGGCTTTTTGCGTTGCTGTATGTTCGTTTTAACGCCCGTCACGTTCGTTCTGGGCGGCTGGAAGTGGCTTATGTCCAAAATCTTCCGTTTTTCCAAACCGGCGACGTTCAGCGAGGAAGAGCTGATCACCATCGTCGAAACGGCGGAAAACGAAGGACAACTGGAAAAGCACGAGTCCGAGCTTATCCGTTCCGCAATCGAGTTCGAGGATCTCGACGTGCGCGACATAATGGTTCCGCGCGTCAACGTCGAAGCCGT
>JBJFAC010000213.1:0-2935 GCA_051887715.1 Candidatus Neoclostridium sp. | reverse complement strand
CAACGCTTGCAGAAACGTCTGCCCGGCGTGCTCGTGCGTCAAATGCGTGTTCGACAACCCGAAATCGGGCGTTGCGGCAAAAGCCAACGACGACAGCTTCGAGGAACAGCTTTTCCACGTAATACGTTCGTTCCACGTTGCGGGAAGATGCACCGACTGCGGCGAATGCTCGCGCGTGTGCCCTCAGCGCATTCCGCTTGCCCTCTTAAACCGCAAGTTCATTAAGGACATCGATCTGCTGTACGGCGAATATCAGGCGGGCGAGCAAAGCGACGGCAAAACGCCGCTCACCTCCTTTACGGAGAACGACGCGGAGCCGAAGGACGTTTTCGACAAAACGGAGGGTAAATAACGTGCTTAAGATTGCAAGAGAAAAATTGGGCGAGTTCTATAAAACGCTCGCAAGCGGTATGCCGCTGTTTCTTCCGATCAAAAAAGCGGACGAGGTCAATTTCGGCTACTATTACGACGGAGCGGAGGTAGATATCGACAGACTTAAGTCGGTCAAATCGCCCAAGAACGCGTTTTTTCCGCAAAGCGAAAATATGATGCGTTTCCGCACCGAAGGCAAGAAGATGGAAATAGAGGACGTGCGCAAAGAGCGCAAACCGTTCGTTATATTCGGCGTTCGCGCCTGCGACTACAAGGCGTTTTCCGTTCTGGACAACGTGTTTCTGGGCGAGCCGGTCGACACCTATTATAAAGATAAACGCGACGCGGCTACCGTATTCACGCTTGCGTGCAACAAGCCGGCGCAAAGTTGTTTCTGCACAAACTTCGGCATCGACGCGTCCGAGCCCGAAGGCGACGTAACCTGCTGGCTGACCGAAAAGGAGCTGTTACTACGCTCGAACACCGAAAAAGGCGAAAAGGCGTTGGCTCTCGTCGGAGAGCTCACCGAAGTCTGCGACGACGGCGAGGCTCTTCCAGTGAAAAAAGAAATAGCGGAAAAGCTGGAAAAATTGCCGTATAAAAAGCTGGATATGTCGCGCTTCAAGCCCGAAAATTTAAAGGAACTGTTCGATCTGCCCGTTTGGGACAGTCTCAGCGAGGCGTGCCTCGGTTGCGGAACGTGCACGTTCGTCTGCCCCACCTGTCAGTGCTTCGACATACGTGATTTCAAAACCGATAAGGGCGTAGTGCGCTACCGTTGCTGGGATTCCTGTATGTATTCCGACTTCACGCAGATGGCGGCGGAAAATCCCCGCACCACGCAGTCTCAGCGCTTCCGCCAGCGATTTATGCACAAACTGGTATACTATCCGTCGCAATACGGTCTGTATTCGTGCGTCGGATGCGGCAGATGCGTGGATAAATGTCCGCAGCGCCTCAACATAATAAAAGTTATAAAAAGCATCGGAGGGGAACGAAATGATTAACGAAAACCTTATCCCTAAAATATGCGTCGTCACCGATATACGCAAGGATACGCCCGACGTCAAGACCTTCCGCGTCACCTGCAGAGAGGGCGGAAAGCCCTTCGAGCATTTGCCCGGACAATGCGCAATGGTCACGATACCCGGCGTGGGCGAGTGTATGTTCTCCATCACCTCGTCGCCCACCAATCGCGAATATATGGAATTCTCCATTAAAAAATGCGGTTGCGTCACCGAGGTCATTCACGCGATAGAAGAAGGACAGGAGATCGGCGTTCGCGGACCGTACGGCAGGAATTTCCCGGTCGAGGGCGATTTTCTGGGCAAGGATATGCTGTTCATTGCGGGCGGCATCGGACTTGCCCCCTTGCGCAGCGTAATCAATTACATACGCCATTACAGAAAGAATTACGGCAAAGTGGTGGTAGTGTACGGCGCGAGAAGCAAGGACGACCTGGTCGATATAGAAGAAATTCGCTCCGAATGGCAGGTCGAGCCCGAGTTCGAGGTACATCTGACCATCGACCGCGCTCAGGAGGGCTGGGACGGCCACGTCGGCTTCGTGCCCGCATTCGTCAAGGAGCTGGGCTTGAATCCCGAAATGACCGCCGTTCTGTGCGGACCGCCCATAATGATAAAGTTCACGCTTGCGGAACTGCTCAGCGAGGGCTTTAAGAAAGAAAAAGTGTACACCACGCTTGAAATGCGTATGAAATGCGGAATAGGCAAGTGCGGAAGATGCAACGTGGGCGACAAGTTCGTGTGTAAGGACGGTCCCGTGTTCCGCATGGACGAGCTGGACGAATTGCCTGCCGAATATTGAGAGGTGAATTATGGAAAATATGGTCAACGTTTATTTTTTCGGAAAAAGGTATCAGGTGCCGGCGGCGCTCACCATTATGAAAGCGATGGAATACGCGGGCTACAAGCTGGTTCGCGGATGCGGATGCCGCGGCAGTTTTTGCGGAGCGTGCGCCACGATCTACCGCATTAAGGGCAAACAGGAGCTTAAAACCTGCCTTGCCTGCCAGCAAAAGGTGGAGGAAGGAATGTTCGTTGCGACTCTGCCCTTCTTCCCTTTGGTGAAACAGGTATACGATATAGAAAAGATAAAGCCCACCGAGCAGATTATGATGCAGCTTTACCCCGAAATCTACAGCTGTATCGGTTGCAACGCCTGCACGAAGGCTTGTCCTCAGCACCTTAACGTAATGCAGTATATCGCCTACGCTCAGCGCGGTGAGTACGAAAAATGCGCCGAGGAGAGCTTTGACTGCGTTATGTGCGGCATCTGCTCGTCGCGTTGCCCCGCCGGGATCTCTCATCCGCAGGTAGCGGAGCTCAGCCGTCGTCTGTACGGAAAATACATTGCTCACAAATGCGAGCATCTTGAAAAGCGCGTTGCGGAAATCAACGCCGGCGACTTCGACAAGCTTATGGAAGACCTGATGAACAAGCCGATAAGCGAGATGAAAGAACTGTACAATCATCGCGAGATCGAGAAATAGGAGACTAACTATTAAAAGTCAAGTAAAAAAACAGGAGAAATAAGAAAAATG
>JBJFAC010000212.1:0-2948 GCA_051887715.1 Candidatus Neoclostridium sp. | reverse complement strand
TGGGCGGGATATACTCGTCCATGTATTATATCGATCTGTCCACGGGGCTTTTTACGGAGCTTTCTTCCGTGGACGTCGTTCACGATAAAATAGGCGCGTCGGGCGACGCACGGGCGAGGCTGAACTATTTCAGTCGCAATATGGTAGCGCCCGAATACACGGAGGAGATGCTCGCGTTCGTGGAGCTTTCCACGCTGGACGAACGTATGCAAAACACGCGCATCGTTTCAAAGCAGTACCAAAGCACGCTGTTTACCGATCGGAAAGCGCGCCTCAGCTGGAGAGAGTGCTCGTTTATCGAGTGTGACAGAGGCTCCGACGGACGGCTTTTACACGTGCTTTTCACTACTAAATCCATTCATGAGACCAAAGCGGCGGAGCTGGACGCTCAGCGCAGGCTGAAAGAAACCAACGAGAGCTTAACCGCTCTTCTGGAGGTGGAGAAACAGCATACCGCCATTATCAATTCGCTGGGCAACGTGTTTTTCGCGCTGTACTATATCGACATAGAGCAAAACGTTTTCAGGGAAATTTTCTCTCCCGGCGGACAGGATCACGCTTACGGCGAAAAGGAGAACGCCAAGCTTAGCCTTGCCGCCGCGGTGGAAAGGTACGTAAAAGAGAAATATCGCTCGTCTATGCGGCTTTTTACCGACATAGACACCGTCGACGAGCGACTGGGCAGTCAGAAAATGATCATACAGGAATACGTCGACGTAAACGGGGACTGGATAAGGTGCAGTTTATTCCCGGTAGAGAAAGACGCTTCGGGAAAGAACGTCAAAATAATTCTCGGATTCCGCAACGTCAACGAAGAAAGGGAGCGGACGGAGTCGCAGGACAATCTTATACGCGCGCTCGCAATGTCGTTCGAGAACGTTTACGCGGTCAATATGGACACTTCGACGGGCGTTTGCTACCGTATGGGGCAGGCGATAAAATCGTTGTACGGTCAGAAATTTGCAATGGGCGACTACGAAACCAATCTAAGGCTGTACGTTGAAAACGAAGTGCTGCCCGACGACAGGAGCCTGTTTGACGGAATACGTTCGGTAAAGGAGGCGGCAAAGCTGTTTGCCCAAAAGCATACTCATTCGTTCACCTACAGAGTGCTCCGCGACGACAGAGTGCAGTATTTCGAGTGCCAGCTGGTAAAGCCCGACGACAGGAGAAACGAGTTCGCCATCGGCTTTAAGAACGTGGACAGCGAAAGACAGAAGGAAAACAAAAACAGGGCTATTCAGGACGAGCAGCTGCGTATTATCGGCGCGCTGAGTCAGGAATACAGCAGTTTGTTCAAAATAGACGCAAAGACCAGAAAAATGACGCTGTTCCGCACGGACGGCATCGCTTTCGATCCGGTGCTTTTGGACCAACTGCTTGCCATCGGCGATTACGAGGAAATATTGTCGAAGTACATCGACGCATTCGTGATTCCGGAGGACCGCGAACGCATGAGAGAGTCGGTGGCGCTGCCCGTTCTTTTGGAAAAGGTGCCGCCGGTGGGCTTGTATAAGCTCGGTTACAGGAGAATAAAAAACGGCACCGTTGCTTATTTTGAAATGAACACGGCAAAAATCGCGGATCGTGACGGAACGGTCACGTTTATTCTGGGACTGCGCGACGTGGACGAGGAAGCGCGCAGACAGATGCGTCAGACCAGGGAAATGGAGCAACAGCGCGAAATAATCGAAGGACTGGGCTCGGAATATTATTCCGTTCTTCTGGTAAATCCCGTAACCGACAGCGTCGCTATTTTCCGCGCCGACAGCGACGACGGAAAAGCCATTGCCGAGCATTTTCACAAGCACGGCTACTGCTGGTCGAAGGGGCTCAGCGGTTACGCCGAAGAAAACGTGTCGCCTTCTTGCCGCGAAGATTTTATGAAAAAGCTTTCGCTCGAACATATACGCGAGGACGGCGAGGACTATTCTCTCACGTACGAAAAGCTGACGGAGGAAGGGATTATATATCTGCAGGCGAGAGTGGCGTTCGTACAGGAAAAGAACGGCGGCTGCGTTGCGGTAGTGGGCACGAGAAACGTGGACGATCTCATCAAAAAGGAGCGCCAGCAGGAAACGGCTTTGCAGGCGGCTTACGATTCGGCGGAGGCGGCGAACAAGGCGAAAACGGAGTTTTTGTCCAATATGTCGCACGATATCCGCACTCCGATGAACGGAATTATCGGAATGACGGCAATCGCCGCAACGCATCTGGACGACAAGGAGCGCGTTCGCGACAGCTTGCAGAAAATTTCTCAGGCAAGCAAGCATATGCTCAGCCTTATCAACGAAGTGCTGGATATGAGCAAGATAGAGTCGGGCAAGGTCGATCTCATCGAGGAAGAATTCAATCTTTCCAACCTTATCGACAATCTCCTATCGATGACCAACGAGCAGATAAGCAGGCACCGCCACGAGCTTTCGGTCAACATATCGGGCGTAACGCACGAGGAAGTGATAGGCGACAGTCTGCGTATTCAGAAGGTGTTCACCAACCTTATGAGCAACGCGGTGAAATACACTCCGGACGGCGGCAAGATAAGTCTGACCATCGTGGAAAAGCCCTCTTCCTACGCTAAAGTCGGTTGCTTCGAGTTTATATTCGAGGACAACGGAATAGGAATGAGCGAAGAATATCAGAAGAAAATATTCGAGCCCTTTACGAGAGCCTCGGACAGCAGGGTGCATAAAATTCAGGGTACGGGGCTGGGAATGCCCATCAGCAGAAACATCGTGCGTATGATGGGCGGCGACATCAAGGTGGAAAGTAAGCTGGACGTCGGCTCGCGTTTTACGGTGACTATGTACTTAAAGCTGCAGGACTCCGTGGCGGAGGAGCACGAAAAATTCGCCGATCTCAACGTGCTGGTTGCCGACGACGACCGGATTAGTCTGGAATCCTGCTGCGGTATGCTGGAGGATCTGGGAATGAAACCCTACGGCGTT
>JBJFAC010000211.1:0-2970 GCA_051887715.1 Candidatus Neoclostridium sp. | reverse complement strand
AAAACGATACCCGCGCTGCTGGCGGTTCTGGCGTTGGTGCTGGTAATAATGTACATCGCGTCGCTGTTGTTCGTAAGGAACGGATCGTTCACCGTTTCGGTAATGGACTACGGAGACAAGCGGTATTCGCTGACCTTGTGCGAAAGCCCCGATTTCAAGAAGAACACGTCAAAGCTCACGGCAAAGCCCGTGGAAAACGCGTGCAACATTTCGGTGGACGATCTGCCCAAAGACCTCAACGACGTGGACGGACAGCACAGCGGCGAAAACTTCCTTGCGTACACGTTCTATCTGCAAAACTGCGGAACGGAAGCGTGCACCTATCAGTACAAGATAGTCGTGTCGCGCTCAACGCTGGGTATCGACGCGGCGGCAAGAGTGCGCGTCTACTACACGCCCCGGTACTATCGCGCCGCAACGGGCGAATACGACTTCGGCGGCAGCTACACGGACTACGCAAAGCCTGCAACCGGCGGCAACGGCAGACCGGAAAAGGACAAATACGGCAATCCCCTTACTAATTTTACAAGCGACAGCGTGATAGTGGAGCAAACCGTGTCCGACTTCGAGCCCAAGGATATTTCCAAAATTACCGTCGTGATATGGCTGGAGGGCGACGATCCCGACTGCAACGACGACGTAATGGGCGGTCAGTTCAAGGCGGATATGTCCTTCGAGGTGCTCGGCGGAGCAGAAGCGTAAAGGCTTTCAAAAAGCAAAACCCGTGCAATCGGGCAAACAATCGCGATATTTCCCGCAGGTTCTCCTGCCGAAATATATAAAAACAAAATCTAATTTAACAGGAGAAACAAAATGAAAAAGTTCAAAAAACTTATCCCCGCTTTCTGCGCTATGCTTCTCAGCGCATGCATGCTGGGCACCACTACTTACGCATGGTTCTCGGTAAATAAAACCGTTACCGCAACCGGATTAAGCGTTACCGCACAGGCTAACACTCAGTATTTCGTAATTTCGGATTCGGAAACTTTTGCAGACAAAGTCACGTATGCGTTCACTGCTCCTACTCAGGGCGGTATTAAAGCGACTGCAGACAATGATGCTCCTACCGTTAACGTTTATCCTGCTGCATACGGAAAAACTACGAACGGCTTTGGTGAAGCCGGTTGGTGGACTGCAAACGTAAGCGAATACGATTCTACCGACGATCACAAAATTATTAATGTTGATAAGTTGAAAGCAGGATCTACTACTGTTTATGAAAATGAACGTGAATATTTCGTTGGCTATACTTTCTATTTAGGACTTGCACAGACTTCTAGCGATTTTAACGGACAGTTGAAGATAAAGTTTAATACTGCCGACGCAAACGCGGCAAAAGTGGCAGCCGTTAAATTTGAAAACGTAGGCGTAGAAACGAGTGAAGGAAGCGGTGTAAATGTTGCCGAGACTATCGAAGTTGAGAAAAACGATAAAGGTGCGGCTGGCGCATATACTACCACTAACTCCTATACTATGACTGCTGCTGCCGCTAATCCCGGACTTGCAACCAAATACGTAAAAGTAACCGTTTATGTGTTTATGGACGGAAATAACGCGTTGATTATAGATTCGTCTACCACTCTTTCCGGTATTATCGGACTGACTGTAGAAGCTGCATAGTTTCGTTATAATCAGCTCTCTCTCCTCCCTTTCTCTCTCCTTTGACTGTAAGTCTGAGGGGAGAGAAGGGGATCTCTCATTTATAAAACCACCGCGTGGGCAGCCGATCGGCGCCCCGTCGCGGCTCGGCGTTCCCTCTTCCCGGGGGATACCCCGAAAGGAAACAACCGATGCAAAAAGGAAAAGTTAAAAAAATAATAAACGTCGTGGCGAACGTCATTATATGGCTGTTCGTTATTTTTGCTATTTTAATCACCGTTCTGGCTGTCTCCGCCGCGTCGAATAAAAAGAAAATACCCACTATCGGCAACCGTTGCTATCTTAAAGTGGCAACCAACTCCATGAACGCGCCCAAGCCCGACGCTCTGCCGGACGGAACCTCGCTTAGCGGTAAGCCGAGCGGTTTTGCCGCAGGCGATCTTATTATCGGCGAATACGTCAGCGAGAACTACGAAAGAATTTTCAAGCTGGAAAAGGGCGACGTTATCACCTTCGAGATGGAAGTGGAGCAGGGCGGCGACAAGGTTACCATACTCAACTCGCACAGAATCGTCGATATCGCTTATGCGGAAAACGGAGCGATCTCCTATTTCGTTACGCAGGGCGACAATCACGTCACCTCGCCGGGAACGGAAAACGTTTACGCCTCGCAGATAGTCGCGGTGTACACCGGCAATAAAATAGTGTGGGTGGGCGGCTTTATCGACTTCGTGGTATCGCCCACGGGCTTTATGCTCCTTATCGTTCTTCCGATGGCGGCGCTCTTTATCTGGGAGCTCGTCGCGTTCATCCGCGCCTTCCTCAAGGTTAAAAACGAGGGTAAAAAGGTCATCACCGCGGAAGACGAAGAGGACATCAAAAAGCGCGCGATAGAGGAATATCTGCGCCTGCACGGCGACTCTTCCGAAAACGGGGACAAGCCCGAAGCGGAAAACGCGCCCGAAAACGGGGATAAGCCCGAAGCGGAAAGCGCGCCCGAAAACGACGAAAAGGACGAATAAGCATACGGCGACTTGAAAAACGCTGAGGGAAATCCGGAAGCGTTTTTTCGTCCTGAAAAAAAACTACAAAAACAACGCCGAAACAGGAATTACACGAGACAGGAATTACAATGGAAGGTTTTTTCGTTTGGTTTAAAGCATTCTTCGGAAATATGCTCGACGGAATATTGCAGATATTCAAGGGCATATTTTTCGGCGTGGTCAAAATTTTCGATTTTTCTTACTATTTCAGACTGTGGTCGGAGCAGGGCTCGAGTTTTACCGTTCTCGACTGGCTGTTCTCTATTTTTGCGTTCATATTGGTTTTGTCGGTGTGGATCGGGCTTTTCTTCCTTATCTACCTCGGCAT
>JBJFAC010000210.1:0-2971 GCA_051887715.1 Candidatus Neoclostridium sp. | reverse complement strand
CGGTTACGTCGGTTTCTTCTCCGATCGGAGCATCGGCTTCGTCAGGTTCTTCGCCGCCCGATAAGTCGGTTTCGTCGGACTCCTCTCCCTCCGAAGCGGCGTCTTCGAACTTCACCTTTTCGCGCACGGGCTTAAGGCTTTCAAGCGAAGGCTTATTGACTCTCGAAAGCGCCGCTCCGCAAAACTCGTCGTCAAGCTCCTCGTCGGCAACGAACAGGAACAACTGTTGATTTAAGCTCCTTGCCCTGACTATATACGACGCAACGAGAACGATACCCACGAACAGAAAGGCAATCCCGAACACCTGATCGACCTTTATCACGTCCTCGAACAGCCACAGATTGCCCGCTCTCAGTCCGTCGATCGCCAGTCTTCCCAGCCCGTAGAATATAAAAAACAGCGCGGAAATAAAGCCGTCGTAGCTCTTTTTCTTACCGACGTATGCGTACAGCATTACGCCGAACGCCAGCATATCCCATAAGAATTCGTAAAAAAACGTGGCGAAAACCCAGTCGTCGTTCAACTTGACGGCAATCGGAAACCATTGCATAGCCTTATTTTCGACTATATCGCCCAGGTAACTGCCTTCTATAAGGTCGCCCCATCTGCCCGCTCCGAGCGCGAATATCGCGGCAATCGCAACCGCGTCGCACGTCTGCGCAAAGGTCACGTTGCGGTGAGCGTACTTCTTCTCGTCCTTTTTGTAAAGATAGCGATTTAACGCGTACAGAGCGCCCAGCCCGATAACTCCGCCGATGACCGCTCCGATTGCGCTGAGAGCGCTGTTTCCGCCGTTAAAGCCGAAAAAGGTCGCCGCCGTCCATTGTATCGACTGCGATACGCCCGAAAATATAACGTAGTACAGCCTTGCGAAAAACATCGCCGGAAGTATGGTAAAAATAAGCGCTTCAAACGCAAAATCGTCGTAAAGTCCGCGCTTTTTCGCAACGAAATAAAGCACGAAAGCGGCGACGAACACGCTAATCGCCGTAACTATTCCGTATCCGCTCACGCCCGACGCGGCGCCGGTCAAAATCGTATTCATTTTTAACGCCTCACTGATTATTTGTCGGTACGATCCAACGAATAAATTTTACAATTTTTTTGCAGTTTTGTCAAGGCGTATTTGGTTTTCTCCGCGCGAATTATGGTTTTTTTACCAATATTCCTTTGACTGGCAGATATTTATCGCTTCTTATCTTTCTCGTTTTCACCAATTTGCCGTTTTCGTAATACAATAAATAGCCCTCGCTGCAAACTCCGGCAACGCCGTTACGGATGCGCATAAGCGTTCCGCTCTCCTCATCGGGCAGAAAATACTTGTTTTCGTCGTCGGTGATTATCCGATCGGGCGGCGCTTCGCCCGTTTTCAGGACCACGCTCTTTCTTTCAATGCGGTATTTGTTCTTTTTGCCGTATATCTCCACCACCGCTCTGCCTCCGTCGGAGTACGCGCGGATAAAAATTTTGCCGTCCGTGCCGTTGGTAAACCTTAAATCGCGACTGCCGTAGTTGACCGCGGCGTCGAACGACGGTCTTACGTACGACGGCGGCAGAGAGTGACTGTCCGCCTCGTCAACGTTAAGATCGGCAAGAAGAACGGCGTTGTAAAGCGTAGTGGACACCTGACACACGCCGCCGCCCGTGCCGTCCACGTAATCGCCGCCCACTATTATTTTGGCTTGCCTGAACCCGTTTTTCTCTGTTCGCGCGCCCACGGTACGGTTAAACGAAAAACTTTGACCGCTTTGAAGCGTCACGCCGTTTATTTTTTTCAAAGCCAGCTCGACGTTATGCCGTCTGTTCTCGCCCGAACGCGAATAATCGGTGGAAAACCGTGCGCGCAGGAACGTCTGGCAAAGCTGGTCGCTTGCAGTTATATTCGGCTCTACGGGCGTCGTTTTCAGCGTTATTTCGCGACTAAAACCGTTTTGCAAAGCCGCGTAAAAGTCGCCGTAAAACGCCCGCTCGTCCACCTTTACACCCGCTTTTTCCTTTCTGACGACGAACGTGTTCTTCCCCGACGGGCAAAACTCCATCTCGCTGTCCGTCGGAGCAACGTATACCTCGCCTGCCGCCTTTTTCAAAAACTCTCCGATAAGCGGAAAAGTCGCCGCTATCGCCTTCTTCTTGGACCAGCCCGCGCGCACGCGGCTTGCCACCAGCTCGGATTTCTCTTTCAAAGGCGCGTTTACGCGATTAAAACGCATTTCGTACGCGCTGTCGTGATCGGGCGGCTCTATCCTTTTATCGCGGTAAACCCACAATTTTTGCCCGAAACGCACGCAAATCTCTCCGTTTTCGCCGTGCTCCGACGGAAAAACCAAGCCGCTATTAGCTAGCTCGGCTTGCCCGTTATCGCCCTCGTCGGAAGCGCAAGCCTTTTCTCCGACGGTCACTGCGGAACGGGCGAGCGGCCCGTCCTCCGCTCTTACCGCCGCGCCAGGCAAAAAAATCGCCGTCATCGCGACTATCGCCGCTATCGCTGTAATATATCCTCTTTTCATACGGTTATAATGCCTTTTTTTACCCGATTTATGCAAAATCAGGTGCGGCAATACGGCACGCGAAAAATCGTTCTTTTCCTTTTTTTCGCCCCTTTTATTCGCTTTCGCCGCCTTGAAGTTTATACGCTAGGACTTTTTTAGCCGTTGCAGTCGTTTTACGCTAACCTAACCGCCGCCCTTCTTATCGCAAAAATTTGAAACTTTTTGCCCAAAACATATTGACAACCATCGATATGTGTGCTATAATAAATTCACGTTCGTCGATACGTGGAGGAAATAAAGATGGCATTAAAGCATAAACGGGAAATAACTATATTAAAAGCCCTTGCGGACGACAACCGCCTGGAAGTGCTAAAGCTTTTGCAGGGCGGCGAAAAATGCGCCTGCCGGCTGCTCGAAGCGCTGGAAATCGGACAGCCCACCCTTTCTCATCATATGCGCATACTGTGCGAAGCGGGGCTCGT
>JBJFAC010000209.1:0-2982 GCA_051887715.1 Candidatus Neoclostridium sp. | reverse complement strand
GTTGTACTTCGGCGTCATATCGATGTGATAATCGGTAAAATACAGTTCGAGCTTGTTGCTGAAATCGCGAATGGGCGAAAAGTCCTTGAATACTTCGCCTATTCCGGTCTTTAAAAACTCTTTGTACGAAGATTTCTGGATCTCCGCAAGATACGGCATTTCGCACACCTCTTTTACCTGAGCAAAAGAGCGGCGTTCCGTGTTGCCGTACTTCACCTTTTTAATAGTTCTCTCGGCCATTAAAGTTCTCCTTTTTCGGATTTTTTTTTAACAAATTCAGGGCGGAAACGTATTTTTTGACATAATATAACGATAAGGCAACGCTATTTGCTTCTGCCCGTCGTTTTATGTCGGTTAACCGCTTTTATCGGGGCGGCGGCTTGTCATTAAAACAGCGCCGTTTTGCTTGAAAAAGCCCGATTTTTGAACGGTTTTACCTTGTTTCACGAATTTTTGTGAAAGTTTTACACATAACCGCAATTTTATATTATAACACGTATCTATCGGTTCTGTCAAGCAATTTTAAGCAAATTTTCTTTAAAAAATTTTTTGCAAATTTTTGTAAAACCGCGCGAGCAATCGTTTTTCTCCGGTTCTCCGCACGTTTTACCGTTTTATACGTTGATTTTTTATGATCGCCCGTTGCGTATTGCGATTGTTTACCGCGGCTTTTTAATTTGAATTTTTCAAATAGATCAGCTTAGCGTTGATTCTGATTAAGGTCTTTCTGGCAGCGTAGACTCTTTTTACAAGTCCAACCACTTTTTCAATAATAATAGAATATGAAAACGGACGAGCAATGCTCGCCCCTACGGCATTGAAAACGGCACAACAAACGATGAACACGTTGTAAAACACATTGCGGTTTTAATTTATGAGGACGACCAATGGTCGCCCCTACTTTCAGAGTAAAGGAAAAAATCATTTATAGCAAAAATCAAAAAATTCTCACTACCCTCTTTCCTCCCTCCTACTTGGTTGTTTTCCCAAAAGCCTCACTCCGAGTTGGTTTTTCTTAAACGTCTCTGTCGTGTCTTCTTCCCCATAGCCTCCCTCCGCTAGGGAGGGGGACCGCTTTAACGGTGGAAGGAGCCTGCGTATTATAAGATGTATCCTTAAAAGAGAAACCTGTAGGGGCGAGCATTCCTCGTCCTTAAGGCTTTATTTTCTCAAAAGAAGAAGAAACTGTAGGGGCGAGCATCGCTCGTCCTTATTTTACGGTAAAAATAAACTTGATTTGTACCCTATTTTAATAGTCGCACTCTCCTTCAGTCGCCTGACGGCGCCGGCTCCCTCCCGGATGGAGCCAAAGAGGCGGATAATTGCGAATACGTTGTTTTTACGAAATAAATTATTTGTTTTTACATAATTAATTAAAAGAACGGACGAGCAATGCTCGTTATTACGGTGTCGTGAACGGTGCAACAATTCAAGGGGAATATCGCAAAACCATTGCGATTTAATGAATGCGGACGACCGATGGTCGTTATTACGGTGAAAAAGAAATAACTTGATTATAACCGGTTTTAAAAGTCGCTTTCTCCTTCAGTCGCCTTACGGCGACAGCTCCCTCCCGTAGGGAGACAAAGAGGACTATTTGTAACAGTGAAAAAATCCGCAGAGAGACAAGCAATCTGCGGATTTAATTAACTTAGTTTTTTGGCAAAGCGCGGTGAGCGCCGCCTGAGACAAAGCAATCCAATCAAGTTTTCGCGAAGAGCGATTGCACTACGCAATCCAATCAGGCTTTTCGCGAAGAACGATTGCGCTAGGCAATACAATCAGCCTTTAAGACCGGAGCCTATTGACGTACTCTTAATAATGTAATCCTGTACGAAGATGTAAACGACTATCAGCGGGAACATACTGACGACGCACGCAGCCATTTTAACGTTGTTAAATCGGCTACGGTCGGATATGTTCTTCAGTGCGAGCTGAAGCGTCCACTTGGTATCATACTGCAACACGTAAATCAACGGTCCCATATAGTCGTTGTACGATCCGATGAAGCCGAGTATTACGCGGACGAGCAACGCCGGCAACGTCAGCGGTATAATCAGAGTAAGGAATATTTTAATCTGTCCCATACCGTCGATTTTCGCGGCGCCGATCAAGTCGTCGGGGATACCCGCTATATACTGTTTCAGGAAGAAAACTTGTCCTATTCCGCCGAGAAGCGCGGGTAAAATCAAAGGCCAAGCGGTTCCGGAAAGGTTAAGCGTATTCATCCAGACACGGCTTGACGACTGCGTGACCGAGCCGGGCAAGGTCATCGTCATAATCAGGAAGCCGAAAATCTGTTTTCTGCCGGCGAATTCCATCTTAGCAAAGCCGTAAGCGGAAACTGCGGAGAAGAAGACGTTCGAAATACAGGTGGGGATATAGTACAACATAGTGTTGCCCAAGCTGCGCAACAGGTTATCGTCGTCGGTGAACAGCGAAACGTAACTTGAAAAGTCAAATTGCGAAGGCCACCATACGAAATAAGGCGAGCTTGCTTCGGTATTGGTTTTTACGGACGTGATCGCAATGATGTACAGCGGCAACAAAATGTACAAGCTGTAAATAACGATCATAATGTAACAACCTACGGGCGGGCGCAACACTTTTTTTCTGTTGGGCTTGAAGTTTTCCGAATGGTACGTTTCTTGCGAGAGATTTTCTACTTTAACGCGACTCATACTGCACCTCCCGTTAAGCGTCGTAGCAAACCCAGTAGTCACTGAGCTTGAACATAACTTTCGTAATAAGCATTATCAACAGAGCAAGCATCCAAGCGCACGCGCTGGCTTTTCCCATACCGTGTAGCTTAGCTTCGACGAACGCCATCATATACATATAGTACACTGTTGTCAAGCCTGCCGGCTTACCGTCGGCGTTCTGCGGCCCGTAGCCGTTGTTTGCGAACAGCTGAATAGAGCCCATTGCCTGTAAAGCGCCGATAAGGCTGGTTATTAATACGTAGAAGGTCGTGGGCGAAAT
>JBJFAC010000208.1:0-3001 GCA_051887715.1 Candidatus Neoclostridium sp. | reverse complement strand
TTATATTTATTGCCGAAAATACTTCCTATTTTTACTCCGACGGCGGAGAGAATGCGGCGAAAAAGATCGTAAAACGCCTTAAAGCCCGAATAGTTTTCGTCGAACGCCCGGAGGGAGTGACGATATACTACTGCTATTCGTTCAAGTTTCCCAAAAGCGTGAGGCTGAAGGGCAGAAAAATCAATCTTGCGGTGGCGGTGCGCGGCGACTCGGTCGCAATCGGAAGTCCGCTACTTAAAGGCAGCTACTGAGATTTGCCGTACAAAAACGCCTTGAGCGCAACAAAGCCTGTCGTAGTTAGCAAAAAAAGCGAAATTACGCAATAAAGCCTGTCGGAGTTAGCAAAAAAGCAAAACTACGCAATAAAAATTATCGGAGTTAGCCAAAAAAATGCGGATTCGGGTATAAACGGTAAAAAAAGAGGCAAAAATCGTAATATCAATTCGGAGGTCAAACAAGAAAATGAAAGTTTACAATTCAAATCACGGAGCGACGAAAAAGAATACGGGCGTGTGGTACGCCGTGCTTGCGGTGCTCGCGGTGTGCGTAATAGGCGCGATAGTGGCGATAACGATAGCGGTCGGCGGAAGGGATAACGCGTCGCTTCCTGCCGGCGGAGACAACGTTCAGCCGTCCACGACCAAGCCCACGGAATACGTGTTGCCGTTCGAGGACTACGTAGTGGCAAGGGAAGCCGCGCTGGACAAGCTGGTATATATGCCGTCGGTCAATATGTGGAAAACGCACGACGGAGTGGACTTCGTATCGGGCGGCTCGGACGACGTGCGCGTAATGGCGGACGGAACGGTGAAAAGCGTACGGCAGTCCTCTCTCGACGGCTGGGTGGTCACGGTAGACCACGGCGACGGACTGGTTTCCTGCTATAAATCGCTGGAGAGCGCAACCGTAAAGGAAGGAGACAAGGTAAAGTCCGGCGACGCGATCGGCAAAGCGGGAATAATGATAACCGAATCGGACGTGGGCAAGCACGTTCACGTCGAAATAACCAAGAACGGTAAGTTGGTCGATCCTCTCGATTACCTCAATACGAACGCGTCCAAATAATTTTAACAAATTAAAAATTTCAGCAAATAGAATAAAACAAAACGAAAAAAATCGCTTTCTCACGACTGAAAGCGATTTTTATGTGTTAATACATATAATAATATTATAGAAATGAAACAAAAAAAGACGGCAAAAAAACGCATTGTCACAAAAAATTCACTTAAAATAATTGCGTAACGGTTGACAAAAGGGTACAGGATTTGTTAGAATAGATATATAGGTATAGCGATATACTATAAAAATCTATCAAGGAGAAGATTATGAAGAAAATTACGAGACAATTAGCCGTTATTGCTATGTCGGTAATTCTCGCCGTGATCCTGTGCTTTTCATTTGCGTGCGCGCCTCAGAACAGCGACGGCAGCAACGCGTTGAAGAATCAAAGCGAAATTGCGGGATTTAATTTGCCGCATTCCGCAGGACAGGCGAGCGACGAGTTCTACGATTACAACTCCAAGTTGTATTACCTGAACGAGACGAGAATCAGCGGCGCCGACCCCGGAGCGCTTTACGTTTCCAAAGAGGACGTAGAGGATTCGTACGCCAAGCTGAAACGCAGCTGGCAGTACAAGGACGCAAACGGCGATTGGCAGTGGCAGAACGCAAGATCTCAGGAATTGTTCGAGGAACAGTACGGCACTCTTGAAAGCTGGCACGAGCAGTACGACGATTGGTATTATATGATATTTACCGGCGACACCGGCAACTACAGCGCGTATAATATGTTCCGTTCGCACGACCTTAACGACTGGAAGCCCTGCGGAAGAGCAAGCGGAAACGGCGCTATTTATTACGGTTCCGATTCCTGGGCAGGCGGATCGACCAGCTGGGCGCCCGAATTTATTCGCGATCCCGACAGCGGAATGTATTTTATATTCTTCAGTTCCAACAGCAGAAACGGTAACGCAAAGACGACGTACGGACCCAACAGCGCCACCACCGGCGGACAGTGGGACGGACTTACCATCTCCTGCGCTATGTCGCCCAATCCGCAAGGACCGTACACGCCCGTAACCGCAGAGGAATATCTCGGCGTTCAGGCTAAAAAGGACGAAAACGGCAAACCCGTTCTGGGAAAAACCGCCGTTCCTCTTGCCGACCTCGATATGGACGGAAGTCCCGACGGAGAAGCGTATCCGATTTACAACTACGACGACGAAGTGATCGGCTATTACAATCAGGGCGTATACTACACCCTTAACGGTTACGCCATCGCCAAAGTGAACCCCGTCCTCAGCATCGGCTACTACTATATAAGAATGGCAACCGACCAGAGAAAGATCGACGATATGTACAGAGACTACAGCATCGACAAGCTCAATCTGGGAATAACCTACAAATATTGCGTGTTCCCCGCCATCGACGTTAACCCCGTTATCGGCTCGGACGGAACCAAGATGTTATATTTCTCGCAGCACGTCAGCTCTATGCAGAGCGGCAACCACGTGTGGTGCATCCAGATGAAAGACTGGATGACTCCCGACTGGGATACTCTCACCCATATTTCTTCGCCGGGATATATCACTATATATCAGGACGGCTCGCTGGGCGGCTATCGCGACTATAAAGTGGAAACGGACGAAAACGGAAACGTTTTAAGAGACGAAAAGGGCAATATGAAGTATATTTACGAGAAGGACGAGGACGGAAACCTCATTCTCGATCAATACGGACAGCCCAAGAGAATTTCCAACAAGACGCCTTGGAACGAAGGAAACATCAACGAAGGAACCGAAGTTATCGAGCATAACGGAAAGTGGTATTTCACTTATTCTCCGTTCGGCTACGGCTCGCGCGAGTACGCTCCGTACGTCGGCGTATCCGATAATTCCACCGGTCCGTTCATCAAGCTCGGAACCGATTATTCTCCCATTATAGGTATCGGTAAGGAGCCCAACGACTATATGTCGGGTACCTGCCACCACGTATTCATAAA
>JBJFAC010000207.1:0-13943 GCA_051887715.1 Candidatus Neoclostridium sp. | reverse complement strand
CTGATCGATGACGTTACGATCGTAGGTGTCGAGAGAAATGTAACCGAAGTCGATATACGCGTTTGCAAGGTTGATGACGATGCGCTCGGTTGCCAGATTTTCAACCAGAAGATCGACCACTTCTTCGGCGGTGAAACCGTAATACTGCTGATAGTAGTACGTGTAATAATTGTACAGCGCCTTAAAGTTACTCTTGTAAATCTTGGTTTCTTCGGTCGTATAGGTCTTTTCGCCGTCGGGAGACTTGATCTCGTACGAAGCGACCGTGATAACCACCTTGTTGTCGTCGCGCTCCTGATCGAACGTGACGAGGTTGCAACCGGCAAACGCCGAGCAACACATTACGATTGCAACAATTAAACAGATAATTCTTTTACGCATTTTGTTCCTCTTTACTATATAATCGCGCTTTCGCGCGCGGATTGTGCGCCTTATTGCCAAAGTAGACAATTTCAGCATAGAATATTATACCATATTACGACTCAGAAATCAAACGTTTTGCAACCTCAATTTACGACAATTACGCAAAAATTTCAATAAATCGTTATTGTTATTGAATTTCAAAGCGGGCTTTTCCTCCGCAAGCAGCTTTGCTCCGCATTTTAAAGCGACCGCATAGCACTCCGACGACAAGTCCTTGAGGAAGTCGAAAATCACCTTGCTTTCCCGTTTGTTCATTACGACCGCGCTTGCTCCCGTCTCCGCGGCGAGATTTTTTATCAGCGCGACGTTTACCAGATTTTTCACGCCGTCGGGAACGGGCCCGTACATATCGGCAAGCTCGCCTAAAAGTCCGTTGCGCTCCTCCACCGACGAAACGCGCGAAATGCGCGAATACAGCCTCAGCTTCCACTCGGGATCGGTGACGTAGCCGTCGGGCACGAACGTGCCGTAATCCACCGACATACGCACCTCCTTTCTGACGACGGGCGGCTTTCCTTCCATTTCGCCCAGCACCTCTTCCAAAAGAGCGCAGTAGGTTTCGTAGCCCACTTTTTCCATGTGCCCGTGCTGTTCCGCTCCCAGAATATTGCCCGCGCCCCTTATTTCCAGGTCGCGCATTGCGATTTTGAAGCCGCTGCCCAGCTCGGTGTACTTGCCGATGGACTCAAGCCGCTCGTAAGCCTCTTTCGACAACAGCTTGTTACTGCGGTAAGTGAAGAACGCGTACGCCGCGCGATCGCTTCTGCCCACTCTGCCGCGCAGCTGGTAAAGCGTGCTGAGCCCCATAGTGTCGGCGTCGATGACCACGAGCGTGTTCGCCCTCGGAATATCCACGCCGTTTTCTATTATCGTGCTGGAGATCATAACGTCGCCCTCGCCCGATACGAAGCAGTCGACGGCTTTTTCCAGCTCGCCCTCCGGCATCTGACCGTGCGCCACGATGATCCTTGCGTCGGGCAAAAGCCTTCCGACCTTTGCGGCGAACTCGTTTATGTGCTCCACGCGGTTGTACACGATAAAGGTCTGTCCTTTTCGCCCCATTTCGCGCGAGACGGCGTCGTACAACAGCGCGTCGCTGTACTCGGTGACGTACGTCTGCACGGGCAGTCTGTTAAGCGGCGGCGTTTCCAACAGGCTCATATCGCGTATTCCCACCATCGACATATGCAACGTGCGCGGTATGGGCGTTGCCGAAAGCGTCAGAACGTTGACCTCCCTGCGCAAATTCTTGATTTTTTCCTTGTCGCCCACGCCGAAGCGCTGCTCCTCGTCCAGAATAAGCAAGCCCAGATCGGAAAACGACACGTCCTTGGACAGCAGTCTGTGCGTGCCGACCACCACGTCTATTTTCCCTTCCGCAAGCTCCGCAAGCGTTTGGCGAACCTTGGACGGACTGTCGAACCGCGTCAGCCGCCCGGCTTTTATTCCGAACGCCGAAAAGCGCTTTACTACCGTCTCGTAGTGCTGTTTGGCAAGCACGGTCGTGGGAGATAAAAACGCCACCTGCTTACCCTCCGATATGACCTTAAACGCCACGCGGAGCGCCACCTCGGTCTTGCCGTAGCCCACGTCGCCGCACAGCAACCTGTCCATAATCTTCGGCGATTTGAGATCGGCAAGGCACTCCTGCACCGCGCGGAGCTGATCGTCCGTTTCGGTGTACTCGAAGGTGTTTTCGAATTCGTGCAGCAGGCTGTCGTCCTCGCTGTAACGGTAGGCGTTAGCCTTGAACCGCTCGGCGTACAGCGATTTGAGATCGAACGCAAGCTTTTTTATCGATTCGCGCGCCTTTATCTTTTGCCTGGTAAATTCTGCGCCGCCCATTTTGTTAAGACGGGGCGTGCCGCCGGAAACGTAGCGCGTAAGGCTGTCCATATTTTCGACGGGCACGTACAGCTTGTCGCCGCCGGCGTAACCCACGACCACGTAATCGCGGGTTACCGAGCCCACCGTGACCTTCTTTACGCCCTCGCACATTCCCACGCCGTGCACGTCGTGAACGACGTATTCGCCGATTTTTGGCTCGCCGATAAAGCCGCTGCGTTTTTTGCTTTTTACCGAAGTGTTTTTCGCGCCGATAAGATCGTTTTCGCACACGACGGCAAGGCGCGCGTCGTGCAGTATTTCTCCGCTTCCGCCGCTTTCGCAATTTACGGTGACCGCTCCGGAATAATCGCTGCAGCAGGAAATATATTCGTCCGACAACAGCTCGACCACGTGCTCTTTCAGTTTGTCGTCCGCGCACAGCACGGCAACCTTGTAGCCCTTTTCCGTCCAGTTTTCGACGTCGGTGACCAGCTGCTTGTGATCGCCCACGTATCTCGGCGCGTTCATCGACCTGAACACGTACAGCTCCTGCGGATCGAAAAAGCGGTTACTGCTCGTGACTGCGTGGAAGGCGATCGCCGCGCCCCGCAGCGCCCCGGCAATTTCTGGCGGGACCAGCCTGTCGAACGCGAATTTCAGCGTTTCGCCCTTTCCGAAAAGCGACTCGAAACGCTGTTTATGCTCGGAATACGCCACTTCCATCGCGTCGAACGTGCGCTTACATTCGTCGATCACGAACGTTCTGCCGCTTAAAAATTCCGAAAGCGTGCAATGCGGAGCCAACGGCAAAGTAAAATCTCTTTCGCCGGACGCCGCCAACGCGGAAATAAGCTCGTCCGCGCGCGCCGAATAATCGGGCTCCAAAGACGGGCAAACGTATTTTTTATAATTCGGCTGAGCGAAGTCGAAAACGTCGGTGAACGGATAGATAACCACGTCGTCCGCGGCTTTTACCGACAACTGCGTTTCGGGATCCAGCTCGGTTATTCTGTCCACTTCGTCGCCGAAAAATTCTATTCTGTACGGCACGGAAGAATTGACCGGATAGACGTCCACTATGTCGCCTCTTCTCGAAAAACGGCACGCGTCGCTCAGCTGAGCCTCTCTTTTGTAGCCGTTTTCGGTAAGCCTGTCCGCCAGCTCGTCGGGATCGACGCAGTCGCCCTTTTTTACCGTAATCACGTGCTTTAAAAAATCCGATCTCGTCGGATAAATCTGCATAAGCGCCTGAGCCGTGGTCACCACTACGTCCGCTTTTCCCGTGACGACGTCGCCGAGAGCGGTGAACCTCTCCCTGAGAGTGGGCGATTTTCCGCCCGGCAAAAGCGTTTCCTCGCGCTCGCGGAGCACGCACACGGAGGGCGTGAAACAGCGTATCGCACGCGCGAATTTGCTTGCCGTGAAAAAGTCGGAGCAGATCACCGCCGCGTTTCCTATAAGCGAGGTTATTACCGCGCGCGTAAAAGTTTGTACGCCGAAAACCGAGACTTTTTTTCCGTCCCGGTTGTCGTCAAGTATTTTTTTCACCTCGGGAAGCGAGGCGAATACGTCGGTTATTTTGTTCAAGTTTTACTGCCTATAAATTTTTCCGCCTCGTCTGCCGCGCTCTCTATGGCTTTTGCCATCAAAGGGCGCTCGGCTTTTGGGACGTCGGACAAAACGTAGTCGGCAAGCGGCACGTTTTCCGGCGGTCTGCCCGTTCCGATGCGGATGCGACGGAAATTTTCGGTTCCGATCTCGGCAATGACGTTGCGCATACCGTTATGCGTGCCCGCGCTGCCCTTTTCGCGGACGCGGAGCGCGCCCTTGGGCAGATCGATGTCGTCGTAGATAACCGCGAGGTCGTTCTCCGACGCCTTGTTTTTGGCAAGCAGCTGCTTTACCGCCTTTCCCGAAAGATTCATATAGGTGAGCGGCTTTGCCATCACGATTTTTTCGCCCTTTACAAAACCGATCGCAACCAGACTGTCGCATTCCTTTTTATCGAATTTCCAGCCCAGCCTGTCGCACAGACATTCGACTGCCAGAAAGCCCATATTGTGGAAGGTATAGGCGTATTTGTCGCCGAAATTTCCCAGTCCTACAACTATTTTCATTATTCGGCGTCTACCGCTTCGTTGAGTTTTTCAAGCATAAGATCGAGGTCGATGCCGTGAACCGCCGCCGCTTCCTCCACGGTCTCGCCGTGAGCGATGGCGCATCCGACGCAGTGCATACCCAGAGAGGTAAACACCTCGGCAAGCGCGGGGTTAATCTGAATTACTTCGTAAATGGTCATATCCTTGTTTATCTTGTTCATAAGTGACTCCTTGCCCGTTTCTTAGGGCAAGTAAAGTTTACCCCATACGAAGAATTTTGTCAACGCTTTTAACGTTGATTTTCGCTTTACAAGCCTTATTTTCGTCCGTTTTTCGCATTTTCGTCGTCTATTCTTCCGTTTTTAACGACAGCTTAGCCTGAAAATCGCCGGCACCCATCAAAGCCACGCAGGCATAGCCGCTTTTAAGCCGCCCGAACGCCTCCTGCAGTCGGTCGAGAGGAACGAACGAGCACGTCGCTTTGTTTTTGCACGCCTCGTATATCATGAGGTCGTCTCCCTCTTTTTCGCGAGCGGCGAACGTGTTCGTAAAAATCACCTCGTCCGCCTCCGTAAACGCCTCCGAAAAACGTCCGAGAAGCGCTTTCGTCCTCGAATACGTATGCGGCTGAAAAATCACCGCCACCGAGCCGTAGCGCTCTTTAAGCGAGCTTATTCTTTCCCGGATCTCGGCGGGGTGATGCGAGTAGTCGGAAACGACCGTGCAGAACCCGTCGGAGCACACGATTTCTCCGCGGCGTTTGACTCCCTTGAAACGCGCTATTCCGCTTTGCACGTCGGGGTAACGCACGCCCCCTTCGAGCGCGGTCGCCGCGGCGAGAGCGGCGTCTTTTATATTGAAAGGCTGATCGAACGCGCACTCGTAGCCGCCCGCGTACGCCTCGTGATAAAACAGGTCGAAGCCGCCTTTTCTGCGCCTTATAACGTAGTCGTTGTCGTCGCCCCAGCCCACGCTTGCGCCGACGGCTATTTTGCAAAGCAGCTTATCGTCGCCGTTGTACACGGTAAAACCGCTTTTCTTTACGAACTGCGAAAACGCCTCCGTAACCTCGCCGATGTCCTTGTACGTATCGGGATGATCGAAGTCGACGTTGGTGATCACGGCTACGTCGGGCTTAAGAGCAAGAAAACTGCGACGGTATTCGCACGCCTCGGTGACGAACAAGCCGTTTTCCTGCGTGAAGCCGAAATCGTATTCGCCGCCGACGTGCACCGTCGGGTGCCTGGAGGCGAACGCTTCGCCCGTCATAGCGGTAGTGGTGGTTTTGCCGTGACAGCCGGCAATCGCGACGGTTTTATCGAACAAACCCGAAATAAAAGCCAAAAACTCGGACCGTTCCATAACCGGAACGCCGAGCTTTCGCGCGTGAAACAATTCCACGTTGTCGTCCGGGATAGCTCCCGAAAACACAACGAGGTCTTTACCCTCTATGTTCTTTTGGTCGTGACCGCCCGATCTTAAGTCCGAGCCGCTCACCTCGTATCCGAGCCGCGCCGATATTTTTTTAAGCGCGCTCATACTCGCTCCGTCCGCGCCGATAAAATGCAACTTCATATATTATTATATGACTGCGTCAGACGGAAGGTTTACCGATTTAATATCCTTATTCTTCGCTTTCGGCAGCCGCACGAACCTTCTCGAATTCGCCGAGCACGGTCTTTTTGATGAGCTCGCGCGTTTCGGTGTTCAGCGGATGCACGATGTCCTTATATTCGCCGTCGGGCGTTTTTTTGCTGGGCATAGCGATGAAGAAATCGTCCGTGCCCTCCAGAATTTTCACGTCGTGCACGACGAAACAATCGTCAATCGTAATGCTTGCGACAGCCTTTAACTTGCCTTCGTCCTTCTTTACCAGTCTTACGCGTACTTCAGTAATGTTCATTGCCCCAATTTCCTCTTGATTTAGTTTAGCACTTTGCGGAATCTGCCGCGATATTTGGCGGAAATTTCGCTTACTGTGGAACATTATAACACAGCTTACGCCAAAAATCAATAGTTTTTTTCAAAAAAATTTTATTTTTTTCACGAAAACGTCAAAAAACGCCTCTTAAACGAGACGTTTCGATAACGCGAGTATAAGCACGTTGACGTCGGCAGGCGTCACTCCGCTTATTCTGCTTGCCTGACCTATCGACAGCGGCTTTATTTTGCTTAGTTTTTCGCGCGCTTCCAGTCGCAAGCCCTCCACTTTCATATAGTTTATATCGGGCGAAAGGGGCTGTTTTTCCAGCCTTTTCTGCTCCGCTCTCGCCTTCTCGGCGCGCGCCAGATAGCCGTCGTACTTGACCGACACGAACAGGCAGTTTTCGGCGTCCGGCGTCATTTTCGAGAACACGTCGAAATACTCGTTAAACTTGGAAACGGTGACGTTGTGGCGCTTTATGATGTCGCGGTAGCTGAGTCCGCTCTTTGCGATCGGCTCGCCCACGTCGCTTAGCAGCGGCGCGTAGTCCTTGGGCGATACCACCTCGTCCAGAATTTTCTCCGCGGCGGCGAGATCGCGCTTCTTTTTAAGGTATTTGCGGTAACGCTTGTCGTCCACCAGCCCCACGTCTCTGCCTATCTGCGTCAGGCGCAGGTCGGCGTTGTCCTGTCTCAGCGACAGGCGGAACTCCGCGCGCGAGGTCATCATTCTATACGGCTCCTGCGTGCCTTCCGTAACCAGATCGTCGATAAGCACGCCGATATAGCTGTTATCGCGCGTCAGCACTACAGGCTCTTTTCCGCGAAGCTTTAGCGAAGCGTTGATGCCCGCCACTATGCCCTGCGCCGCCGCCTCCTCGTAGCCGCTCGTGCCGTTGATCTGTCCGGCGCAGAACAAGCCCTTGATTTTCTTGGTCTCCAACGTCGGATACAACTCCAGCGGATTGATGCAGTCGTACTCTATGGCGTAGGCGTCGCGCATTATTTTTACGTTTTCAAAGCCCTTTATACTGCGGTAAAAATCGTACTGAACGGACGCGGGGAGCGACGTGGAAATGCCCTGAACGTACGCCTCCACCGTTCCCTCGCCCTCCGGCTCAAGGAAAAACTGGTGCCGTTCTTTATCCGCAAAGCGCACCACCTTATCCTCTATCGACGGGCAGTAGCGAGGACCGACTCCGTCGATAAGCCCCGCATACTTGGGCGCGAGATTTATATTATTCCTTATAATTTCGTGCGTTTTTTGATTGGTATAACCCAGATAGCACACTCTTTTCGTAGCGCGGACCTTCTTGCTCATAACCGAGAAGGAGTAAATATCCGGCTCGCCCTTCTGCTCTTCCAACGCGGAATAATCCACGGTGGTGCCGTCAATACGCGCCGGCGTTCCCGTTTTAAAGCGGCGCACCTCCAGCCCCAGCGAACGGAGATCGTCGGACAGATATTCCGCTCTTGCAAAGCACACGGGACCGCGGTCGAGAAAAACGTCGCCCACGATTATCTGCGATTTGAGATACACGCCGCAAGCCAGCACGACTACGGGCGCGTAATACACGAGGTTGTACACCGTTTTAACGCCCTTGACCACGCCGTCCTCGACGATAAGCGATTTTGCCTCGCCCTGTCGGACGGTAAGGTTCTGCGTGTGCTCCAGCACTCTTTTCATCTCGTTGTGATATGCGTATTTGTCCACCTGCGCACGAAGCGACCACACCGCAGGCCCCTTGGACGAGTTGAGCATACGCAGCTGCGTAAGCGTTTTGTCCGCCGTTATGCCCATTTGTCCGCCCAGAGCGTCCACTTCGCGGACGAGATGTCCCTTTGCCGTGCCGCCGATGCTCGGATTGCACGCCAGATAGCCGATATTGTCCAACGAAACGGACAGTATCAGCGTGTCGTTGCCGGTTCGGGCAAGCGCGAGAGCCGCCTCTATTCCTGCGTGCCCCGCGCCCACCACTACGGCGTCGTAATAAAAATCTTTGGTTTTTGCGTCTGACATAAATACGGGTAAGTTGCGATAAAATTACTTCTTAAGTCGGTTGAAAAGATAATCAGCCGCGCGCGTTGCTCCACGCCTCGCTTATTGCTCCGTCAAGCTCGCCGAAATCGCGCATAGTTCCGCAGCGGGCAAGCGTTTCTTCGGACGGGAACAGCATATCGAGATACATTTCTCTCCAGCCTTCGGCAGCGCCCTCGCCGATGCTTTCGTCGGTGACGTACTGCTCGTAAAGCTCGTCGTACGCCTCTTTAACGGGGCTGACGGCGCCTGCGTATTCGCTGTTTCTTATTGCGATTTCCTTTTGGCAGATGAATTCGAGGAAGTACTGAGCGGCTTCCTGATTCTTGCCGTACTTGGAAATTACGAAGTTATCGAGATAGATATTGCCGCCTTCCTTGGGCACGACGTACCACAGGTTTCTGTTCCCGGTGTGCTCGTTGCCGTCGTCGTCCTCGTAATCGTTCATAATATAGCCCGCGTCGCACGACCACATAAGCGCCACCTGCACCTTGGTGTTGCCCGAAGCCATATCGAACTTCATGCTTTCGCCGCCCCACAGATAGTTTTTCTTGGTGGAATTCAGCGTAGCGATCGCCGTGGTGTAGGTTTCGGGCAGTCTGTCGTACAGCGTCTGAAGCTTGCCGTTGTCGTAAACCTCGTCCTTTGTCAGCTCCGAAGCGTTATTCCATATAGCGGCGGAGGTTATTGCCTCGCGAAGCGAATCCTTGTTGGCGCACTTTCCGGCAAATTCGTTGCCGTAAATAGCCGCCCAGCTGTCCAGATGCTTGCCCGTCTTGGAATAGTCGTACATAATGCCGAACGTTCCGTACATATAGGGAACGGAGTATTCCAGCGTGGGATCGGAGATCTTCGCTCTTTCTACGTATTCGGAGCGGAAAACCTCGTTTACGTCCACGCGCTGCTTATCCACCTTTACCAAAAGATCTTTTTTAATGAGTTGCTCGACCGCGTAATCGGAAGGCAGCAACAGATCGAAATCGGTGTGATCCTTTTCCACCGCGGTGAGTATTTCTTCGACTGCGTCGAAGGTGGTGGGCGCAACCACCTTTACGGTTTTGCCGGTCTTTTCCTTGTACCACTCCTCGAATTCTTCAAAAATTTCGCTGTCGATGTATTCGCCGGGAACGTACATTTTGAGTTGCTCGGCGCGGTTTCCGTCCGAACAAGCGGCAAACGACCAAACGGGTACCGCCATAACGACGGCAAGCAACAGGGTTAACAGTTTTTTCATAACAGAAGCCTCCTTTTAGGGTTAATTTTTAGCGTTTTCAGCCGCTTTTGCACGGCGGCTTTTAACGACGTTGACGATAATGAGAATGAGCAGCACCGCCACGAAAATTATCGTGCTGAGCGCGCGTATCGCCGGATTGAGCTTGCGGCGCAGGCTGGCGTATACGTAAGTGGAGATAGTGTTGACGCCGTTACTGCCCTTGTTGAGGTTCGTGACGACGAAATCGTCCAAAGACAGCGTGAAAGCGAGCGCGAAGCCCGAGATCATCGCTCCCACGAGCTGGGGCAAAATGACGGTTAAAAGACTGCGGACGGGCCCCGCTCCGAGATCCATTCCCGCCTCGTACAGATTGGGGTTCAGCTGATTAAGCCGCGGCGACACGTTGAGAATGACGTACGGCGTAGTTATTACCGTGTGGGCTATTATCAGCCATACCAGCCCTTTTTCCACGTACAAGCCCACTACGTTGGTAAGGAATATGGAAAGCAGGAAAAATCCGACCGCGGTGACTATTTCCGCGTTGACGACGGTTATTTCGCTCATAAAATTGATGAACTTTTTGCCGTGCGTCATATAATGCAATCCCACCGCCGTCAGCGTTCCGATAACCGTGGCGAGCGAGGCGGAAACCAGCCCTATTATCAGCGTGTTCCACATAGCCGACATTATTTCCTCGCTTTGGAACAGCTTTACGTACCAGGAAAAGGTGAACGAGCCGAAGCCGTTTGCTCCTCCTATATCCTTTTCGGACGAGAAGGAATACAGCACTATGAGCGCTATCGGCGCGTATATCGCCACGAGCACGACGATAAGCAGTACCCAGCGCAGAACGATCGAAAGCTTTTTGTTCATTACGCCTTACCTCCTTTCGCCGCGACAGGCGCCGCTTTTTTGGTTTTACGCCCGATGAGACTGCTGAGAAACATCGATATCAGCACGAGCACGAGCAATACGAACGAAAGCGCCGAGCCCACTCCCCACGAGCCGGAAAGCCCGAACAGAGTGTTGATCTTGTTGCCTATCACGGTTGTGGAGCTGTCGCCCAGCATATTTGTTATTGCGTAGGCACTGAAAACGGGCATAAACACCATCGTGACTCCGCTCATAATGCCGCCGGCAGACAGCGGAAGCGTGACTTTGAAAAAGGTTTTGAATTTGTTCGCTCCGAGGTCCGCGGACGCTTCCAGATAGCTTTTGTCTATTTCGGTCAGAACGGTGTAGATGGGCAGCAGCATAAACGGCAAAAAGTCGTAAACCATACCCACGATAACCGCGAAAAGTCCTTCCGATATGCCAAGAACGAACAGCAACGACTTCAACGCGATTATGCGAAGAACGAAGTTCATCCACATCGGAATGATGAAAAGCAGCGACAAAACGAAGTATTTGTTAAACGGAGAGGACGCTAAAATCAGCGCGACCGGATAGGCGATAAGAAGGCACACGACCGTGGTAAGCGCGGCTATTCCCAGCGTTTTCAGCAGTAATTCCAGGTTTCCGCTGGGTATCGTGACCGTCACGCTGCCGTTTTGCATAGTTCCGTTTTCGTTTACTATTCCGTAAATCGTCTGCTCCTGCCCGACGAACACGCGCTTGAAATTGTCCAGCGTGAAGCTGCCGTCCGGACCGATAAACGCGTACACCAGCACGAGCACCAGCGGCAGAACGACGAAAATAAGGCAGATGATCACGTACGGCGCGGCGAACAGTCCGGGCTTAAAGAAGTTAGTTTTCCTCTTCTTCATCTTCGTCCTCCTCGGCGCGCTGCAACACTATTTTAGCGGGATCGACCTTGATGCCCACGCGGTCGCCGATGTCCCACTCGTCGGGAGTATCGACGAAAAAGTCCTCGTCGGTGTCGGTGTACACCTGTACCTGATAGTAAGTGCCCTTGTACAACGTCTGAGCGACGTTACCGCCTATCGTGCCGTCGTCCTCGTAATCGGTGAGCTCCACCGCGTCGAAGGGTACGAGCACCTCGACCTTGTCCTTCTTTTCAAAGCCCTGCGTGCTCGAAACGGGGAAGTCGGCTTCGCAGAACCACACGTTTTCCTCGTCCGAAATTTCGCCCTCGAATCGGTTGATCGTGCGCAGCTTTTTCATTATGTGAATGCTGTCGGGCGCAACGCCGAGGCGAACGTTCTGCCCGGGCAGGAATTCCTTGGTGTTTTGCACGGTAAATTCGTAGCCGTCGCAATCGACCTCCATTTCGTAGTACGTGCCCTTGAACACCGTCTGACGGACCGTGCCCGAAAACTGCCCTTTTTCCGCGTTTTCGGGATAAATCTTGATGTCCTCGGGGCGAATGACTATATCCACGTGCTCGTTTTTCTGGAAGCCCTTGTCCACGCATTCCACGCTCTTGCCGAGGAAGTTTATCGTAAAGTCCTTTTCCATAACGCCGGAAAGAATGTTGCTTTCGCCGATGAAGTTGGCTACGAAAGCGTTTGCCGGCTCGTCGTATATCTTTTTGGGCGGCGCGATCTGCTGAATTACGCCGTCGTTCATAACCACTACCACGTCGGACATGGTGAGCGCCTCTTCCTGATCGTGGGTGACGTAAATAAACGTAATGCCCAGATTCTGATGCATACTCTTCAACTCGAGCTGCATTTCCTTTCTCATCTTTAGGTCGAGCGCGCCCAAAGGCTCGTCGAGGAGCAGTACCTTGGGCTCGCACACGATGGCTCTCGCTATGGCAACGCGCTGCTGCTGACCGCCCGAAAGGCTGGTTACGTCCCTGTGTCCGTAGTCGGCAAGGTTGACCAGCTTTAACGCGCGGTTCACCTTTTCGGTTATTTCGCTTTTGGTAAGCTTTCTTTTGCCTTTCTTTGCGTTCGGATCGTCTATCGTTTTAAGCTTTAATCCGTACGCGACGTTGTTGAAAACGCTCAGGTGCGGAAAAAGCGCGTACTTTTGGAAAACCGTATTTACCGGGCGCTTGTAGGGCGGCACGTCGGTAATGGGCTGGTTCTCAATGAAAATTTCGCCGCTCGTCGGAGTGGTAAAGCCTGCTATCATACGCAAAAGCGTGGTCTTGCCGCAGCCGCTCGGTCCTAAAAGCGTCACGAACTGTCCGCGTCTTATGGACAAATTGATGTCGTCAAGCACGGTTACGCCGTCCTCGAACACCTTGGTAACGTTTTTAATCTCTATTATTTTATCGAATTTACCCTGTTCCTTCATTCGTGACACTCTCCTTAAAAATTAGGCGGGCAGGACAGCCACAGCACGACGCTTTGACCGTCCGCCGCGTTTACGACGTAATGCGCTTTGTTTGCGCGGTAATAAAAGCTTTCGCCCTCGGCGGCGGCATACTCCCGCTTGCCTACGACCAATTTTATCTTGCCCCGAAGAACGTATCCGAATTCCTCTCCGTCGTGCGGAAGATCCTTCTGCGTGGCCGCTCCCTTCTCCAGCGTGAGCATAATGGGCTCCATCGCGTTTTTCTGCGAGGTGGGCACCAGCCAGGTTATAACGCTGTCGTCGCCCTCTTTTGCGAAATAGTCGTTTTTGCCGAAAACTATCTGTTCCTCCTCGTCCTCCGAGAAAAAGTCGGAAAGCGACGAGCCCAGCGCCTGAAGTATGTCCTTAAGAGTCGCTATCGACGGACTGGTAAGATCGTTTTCTATTTGACTTATATAGCCTTTGGTAAGTTCGCACCTGTCTGCAAGCTCCTCTTGCGTGAGCTGTTTTTTAAGGCGCATCTCTTTGATTTTAATGCCTATTTCCATTTTTACGCACTCCCGTAAAGCAATCGGTCGACGCTAAACTTCGGGTTTACAAGGTTAAAATATAATAAACGTCGGGTTTAATATTGCTAAACGCGAAAATTATAGTGTTTTTTGTCGTATATGTCAACCGTTTTAATACCGTTTTTTCGTGAAATTTTACTTTTTTTTCTTGAATTTTTGATTCGGATGTGCTATACTTGAAAAGTAACGCAAAAAAGGAGAGGTAAACGCTATGACCGATAAGATAAAAGTAATAAAAATCGTCACGATTTCCACAATAATATTTATCTGTCTTCTGGCTCTTTCGCTGGTCATAAATCTCATCAAGATCGGCGGTCTTAACAAGCAGGCAAGCGATCTTAAAGCGCAAAAAGCGGCTTTGGACGCACAGATCGAGCAAAACGAGCTGCAGATCGAGTATATGTCCGGCGACCTGTACGTCGATCAGTTCGCGCGCGAAAATCTGGGCTATATCGGCTCGGGCGAAGAGCTGTTCGTGGGCAAATAACGGTTGCGGTAGCGGAATAATAATGGTTGCGGTAATAGATATAGGAAGCAATTCCGTTCGTCTGCTGATAGACGAGGGAAAAGCCGTAAACGCCAAGGCTCTCAACACTACGCAGTTGTCGAAGGGGCTGGCGGCGGACGGCAAATTACGCCCGGAC
>JBJFAC010000206.1:0-3064 GCA_051887715.1 Candidatus Neoclostridium sp. | reverse complement strand
AAAAAAGGCATAACGTCGGATCAAAGAGAGGAAAGAGAGGACTTTACGGGCGACGCGGTAATAACCATAGACGGAGCCCACTCCAAGGATTTCGACGACGCGATATGCGTCAAACGTCTGCCGGGCGGCGGATTCAGGCTGTTCGTGCACATTGCCGACGTAACGCAATACGTTGCGGAGGGCGGTGCGATAGATAAGTGCGCGTTTGACAGGGGCACGAGCGTTTATTTCGCGGACAGAGTAATTCCGATGCTGCCCGAAAAGTTGTGTAACGACGTCTGCTCTTTGGTGGAGGGAGAGGACAGACTTGTGCTCTCGTGCGTTATCGACTATTCCGCAAGCGGCGAAATTACTGCAAAAAGAGTGACGAAGGGCGTTATCCGCTCGGCGGCAAGAACGACCTACGACGAAATATACGCTTTTATGCAGGGCGATCCGGCCGCCGCGGAAAAGTACGCGTTTTTAGCCGAAATGCTCTCTGCCGCCACAGATTTATATAAAATTCTTAATAAAAAACGGCTTGAAAACGGCTCGATCGAGTTTGATTTCGTCGAAACGGAAATAGACGTGGACGAAAACGGCTTTGTAACCGACGTACGCGCGGCGCAACGAAACGACGCTCACAAGCTCATCGAGGAGTTTATGCTTGCCGCAAATCAGGCGGTCGCTTCCACGTTCGACAGGCTGAAGCTGCCGTTCGTTTACCGAGTTCACGCCGCTCCGCCCGCGGAAAAGCTGGAAAGCCTTAACGCGTTGCTGCAGACGATAGGAGAGGAGCTTCCCGACGAACCCACTCCGCGCGACGTATCCGCAATGCTGGCAAGGCTGGACGAGCGTTACCGCGATACGGTCAATACGGCAACGCTGCGCTCTATGTCGAAAGCCGAATACAGGGCGACCAACGACGGGCATTACGGACTGAATTTCGTCGATTATTGCCATTTTACTTCGCCAATACGCCGCTATCCCGATCTTGCCGTGCACCGTATGATCAAGAAATATATGTCTGGCGAAACCAATATGAAAGAGCGTTATTCGCAATGGGTGAGAGAGGTTTCCAAGCAGTCAAGCGAACGGGAACGCCGCGCCGAAGAGGCGGAACGCAAGGTGGACGACGTTCTGACGGCGAAATATATGTCGCGCCACGTAGGAGAAAAGTACGCCGCGAAAATAAGCGGAGTTACCGAGTGGGGTTTGTTCGCGCGCATTGAAAACGGAATAGAGGGCTGTATACGCGTGGAAAAACTGCCGGGAGGCGAGTATACGTTCGATAAGAACAAATTCTGCCTGTATTCGGGCAAGCGCTCGTTCAAGCCGGGCGACGCCGTAACCGTCGTGGTGGACGACGTGACGACCGACAGAATAAATTTCTCGCTTTGCGAGCAAAACTCGCCGGAAAACGCATAAAAAACAGGGAAAAACGCACAATACCTCTTGTCAACTCACTTGTTGACGGGAGGTATTTATGTTTAACACGATCGCGTTTATTTTGGGGCTTGCTACTGCGCTTTGTCCGCAATGCGCGGATAAGCCCGTCGCCGTCGGGGTAATTTCGCCCGTCGAAAACACCCGCATAGTGCGCGTTCCGCCCAAAGCGGAGGACGAAAACCGCCAAGAGAGAAGCAACGGCGCTTCGGACGCAAACGGCTACTATCAAGGCGGCGCCCGTACGGACGGCACGAACGCAAGGGAAAGAAACGGCTATTATTTCGATATGACCGACTACGAGCAGAACAAGAAAAACCTGGACGAAAAGTATTCGAGAAGGGCGTACTTGCGTGAGAAAATGGCAAAGGAAATGGCGGACTTTCTTGCCGATTACGAGGAATACAAACTGCTTAGCGCCAACTACCGCAAGGAATATTATGCCGCCAACCGTTTTTCGGACTCCGACGGCACCGTCGGCGGCACGACCGATAACGGAACTGTGAGCGGCGTGAATAACGGCACGAACGGAAGAAGCGCAAACGGCGTAACCAACGGAACTAATAACGGCGTAACCAACGGCAACACGAATAACGGCGTGAATAACGGAACTAATAACGGCATAAACAACGGAACTACGGACGGCACGAATAACGGAACGAACAACGGCGCAAACAACGGAAACGGATCGGGCAGAGTGTATTCGCCCGTGCCGCCCACGGTAAACGATCCGCGTCCGCTCGCTCCCGACGACGAAAAGAAGGAAAACGACGGGACGCAAAAGCCCGGCAAGCCCTCGCAGGGGGAAAGAGCAAGCGTTCTTATGCTCGACTGAAATCGCTAGGCGGCGTAAAGTCGGCGAAAAAAGTCCGTCGGCGTAATAAAGCCGATCTGTAAAAAATACGAACGGAAAGGCTGCTAAGCCTAACGTGCGCAAACGCGCAAAGCAAAACGATCGCTGCGGCTGAGGCTTGCGGCGAATTTTGCGTTGTCGCGGCGAAAAAAGGCTCAAGCGGTCGAAAAAGGCAAAAAATCGAGCAAAAATCGCGTATTTTACCGCATAAAACGCATATAAAAGCGTAAAAACGGTTGACATATTTGCCGCTTGGGTGTATAATTATAATAATAGAAACGGTCGGACGTTCTTACGCGGCAAGCGCGTAAGGCGCTATTTTATTGTCACGGACTAATAATAGGGCGAAAAACGTCAAAGCGTATCCGTTTGCGCGTATTCGGCAAACACGTCCGAAACAGCGCGAGGAGCAAAGAAACATGATCAAAATCACCGCTGCAAAAAAGCAAGAACTGTCCGAGAGACTTAAATGGCTCGTGGACGAAGGCAGACGCGACGCCGTTGAGAAAATCAAGGAAGCGCGTTCTTTCGGCGACCTTTCGGAAAATTCCGAATACGACATCGCGCGCGAGCATCAGCGCAAAGTCGAGGAAGAAATCAGCGAGCTGACCAACGTGCTGGACGAGAAAAACCACGTCATCATACAGCTTAAAGAACAGTACGATCGCGTGGAAGTGGGCTGCCTGGTCGTAATACAGGACCTGAAAACGCAGGAGAAGAAGACCTTCAAGCTTTTGGGTAAGTACGAGGCGGATCCTTACGCCGTTCCCAAGATCATCAGCGACG
>JBJFAC010000205.1:0-3087 GCA_051887715.1 Candidatus Neoclostridium sp. | reverse complement strand
AAGCCATTGTCTGAAATCTTCGTCGGTGAGCAGATCGAGATTCAGGTTGACGGCTATCTTAAATTCGGGATCGGTTTTTTGAAGCGTTTTTAGATCGGATAGTGCGCGTTTTACTATTTCTTTGGAAAGCGCGGCGAACATATTATTCTTGCAGGCTATCGCGACGGCAAGCGGAGGATACAGGTAGCCGCAGTCGTTGTAAGCAAATCGTAGAAGAGCTTCTGCGGCGACGACTTTGCCGTTTTCTACCTGCGGCTGATAACGCATCAGCACGTTGCCTTTGTGTACGTCGTCAAAAAGAGCGGACGCTACGTCGTCCTCGAAAGCGCGCAGAGCGTACTTCTGATTGTCTATCGAATAGGGAATTTCGTTAGCCTCGCACGAGCGGCATACGTCGGTGAGCGATTGCAGATAGCGCGATTGATTGAGCTTTGAAACCTTATTGTCGAGAATGACGAAGGGCGCATACACCGCCACGCCCAAAACCAGCTGGAACAATTGTAAAAGACTGCCGGCAATCGAGCCCGTCGCCTGATAGCCGCTTATAAGAATAGGCGTAGTCCATTGCACGGACGCTCCGGCGGCTATTTGCGGAACCAGCCCCCAATAGGTGGCGAGATACGCCGAAGTGTAGCACACGAGCGGAGTCAGAATAAACGGTATCAGATAGATGGGATTCAGCACTATCGGCAATCCGAAAACCAGCAGTTCGTTTATATTGAAAAGCAACGGACCTCCCGATAAGTAGCACAGTTTTTTCTTTTTCTTGTCCTTGGTGAACAGCAGCAGGGCGATGAACATACAAACTGTTGCTCCGCATCCGCCCATCAATACGAACGTATCGATGAATTGCTTGGTCATGATCTGTCCGTTGGTAATGGCGAAAGCGCCTTCCGGATTTGTCAAAAGATCGTCGAACACGTTGCCGCCGTGCACGCCGAAAAACCACAGCACGGATTCTGCAAGCATAATCAGCGCTCCGCCCATGTAGGTTGCGCCCAGCGATTCGAACAGTGACGAAAAGACTTTCAAAATAAGGTCGTTGGGATTGTTTATTCCCGGAATCAGCCCGATAAGCGTGCTAATAAGCGCGAAAGAGGCGACGCAACATGCCATCGGCAGTATCGCGTGCAAAGAGCGAACAAAAGAGGAAAGGTGCTCGTGCCTGTTGCGATTGAACAGGTTGTAAAACATCTTGAACAAATACGCTGCAGCAAAAGCCGCCAGTATAGCGGGGAATATGTTTGCCATATTCGTGTACGAAATAAGGTCGGCGTTTTCCGTATACGTCACACTGCCCAGTGAAGCGAAGTAGCTTAGTATGCACGAAAAAATGAGAAAGACCTTAACGTCTTTGTGAATATCCAGAGTGTTCGAAACGCAATATGCGAAAGCCAATACGAGGTATACCGAAGCAAAACCGTACGTAGCGTTGTAGACCGCGTTAAATATGCTGTTGAAAACACCACCCCATACGCCGTTAATAAATTCGCGTACGGGGGCGACGGGAAAATACTGCAAAGTGAGCGAGATTGCGCCTATAAGGAAAACGGGCAGTAAAAAAGTAAACGCTCTTTTTACCGCTTCGGTGGTGAGATTGCCTCTGAACTTGTCGATAAAACCGACGACGCCGTCCGTAATAGTCATAATTAGCCTCTTTTTGCCAAAAAAAACGGCGCGCCAGGTTGTTTTTCGCGAACCGCAGGCTTATTATAACACAATTTGAGTGATAAGGCAATCTTTTTAAGCGGTATATCGACAAAAAAACGCGAAAAAACGAAAAAATATTTAAAACTTTACAAAAAACTGCTTTAAAACCGTTATTTTATGCCGATGCGGTCAAAATAACCGAAAATCGGATATGGGAAAAGAGTAATGATAAAAAACACTAAAAAGCGTACTATACGCGGAAAAAGACGAAAAAACGGGAAAGAGGAGTACTCTTTGCCCGTTTTTCGCTATTTTTGCTCGTCTATGCGTTCCGCTTACGGCAATCGCCTTGTCGTTCTTCGCGCTTTGGCGATTTTTCTCCCGGCGAACGCGTCCGCTGCTGAACGGCGATAATTATTTGCAGTTCTTGGTAGCGGAAGTGTTCTTGGTGGCTTTATTGGTCTTTCTTGCCTTGTTCATCGTCTTCTTTTCCGACATAGTGTTAACCTCCTTAAGAATTCGGGCGCGTCCCTTACGCTGTTATTGTGCTCCGATAAAAGGCTAATATTTGTTTTTCCGCGCTGTAATTTTATGTAATTATTTTTGCAAAAATAGTACCGCACGAAAAAAACGCGCCTTAAAAAACGCGTTTTGAAATAACCGTATAGTTTCGGAATAACCGAATTGGTTTTGCGTTTAACGAAAGCGCGCGACGGCTAGTTCGAATAAATGCCCTCGGCTATCAGATAGCCCTCTATATTGTCGTGCTCGGACACGGTGAGGCGGGAAAAGCCGAGGTACTGCATGAGAATCAGCAAAAGTATTGCTCCGTGGCCGATAACGCCCGCGCGTTTTGCTCCTATCGTGGGGAATTCTTCGGTGAGACTTTCCGAGGCGAAAATGCGGTCTATCAGCCCTTCGAGTGCGCTTTGAGTGACGACGTAGCCGTGCACCTTTTCCGCGTCGTAGGTTTTCTGACCGAGCAGCATAGAGGCGATGGAGGTTGCCGTGCCGCCGATGGCGAACAGCTTGTCGGCGCTGACTTTTTTATATTCTCCGACGTGCGCCTTGTAAAAGTTTTCGATATTTTTTCTGTCGTCGCCCACCTGATCGCGCGTTCTCACCACGCCCAGCTTAAGACTTTCGGCGTAGGTGATATCGCCGTTTTCGCCGCTCGTCAGCTCCACGCTTGCGCCGCCTATGTCGATGACGGCGTTATTGCCTTTGCCGCCCGTGCACCCGATATAGCCTATTTCCGCCTCTTTTTTGCCGGAAATAATATCGACGGTGACGGGAATACGGCTTTCTATCATTCTTTTCAGCGTTTCGCCGCCGGGATTGCGCATAGCCTCCGTGCCGAAAACCAGCACCTTGTCCGCGCCTCTGCTTTTTGCCGTAGCGAAAAAGTCCGCTACGGCGTCTGCCGTGCGAACCATA
>JBJFAC010000204.1:0-3087 GCA_051887715.1 Candidatus Neoclostridium sp. | reverse complement strand
TCCAGAGATATTTTGCGCGTATCGAACAAAAATTCGGTCAGATCGGCGTTGGTGACCGCGCTCATAGCGGCTACCGCGTTGCGTTCTATGCAGGGGATCTGGACGAGCCCGGCGATGGGATCGCAGGTCAGTCCCAGGTGGTGTTCGATGGACATTTCGGCGGCGTATTCGATTTTATCGAGGCTCATACCGCGAAGCGAGCAAAGAGCGGCGGCGGTCATTGCGCAGGCGCTGCCTATTTCCGCCTGACAACCGCATTCCGCGCCCGAAATGGAAGCGTTGGTTTTGATCAGGTTGCCTATAATCCCCGCGCAGGCGAGAGCGTGGCAAATGCTGACGTCGTCGCAGCCGGATTTTTTCTGATAATGATAAAGCACCGCAGGGAGCACGCCCGCCGAACCGCAGGTGGGAGCGGTGACTATGGTTTCGCCCATAGCGTTCTGCTCTCCGACGGCAAAGGCGTAGGCGCAGATAAAGCGCGAATCGGCGTTTTCCGCCGCTCCGGACAGACCGTTGTACAGCGCTTTGGCGCGTTTATGAACGTTCAAGCCGCCCGGGAGCACGCCGTCGTCGGAAAGACCGCGCAAAACGGACGACTTCATGGTCGTCCACGCGTCCAGCAGATACTCTTCTATTTTTTCGCCCTCGTGCGAATAGACGAACTGCCACAACGTCATATCGTGCCGCTTGCAGTAGTCGCGAATTTGGTCGAAGGTGCTTTGTTCGTACACGATCGGGGAAGCGGGAGCGGTTTCCTTCTCGAATCTGATATTGCCGCCGCCCACGCTTAAAACGCGCGCGGACGAAAGCGGTTTGTCTCCCTTGAAGGCGATCAGCTCCATAGTGTTGGGGTGCGGCAGATTTTTGGTTTCGGCGTCGAACACGACTTCCGTCGGACAGGGCGCGAACGTTTTTTTAATGACGACGTCCGTACCGTGACCTTTGCCCGTCAGAGCAAGCGAGCCGTACAGCACCGCCTTGAAATTATCCGCGTCCTTGTGGTTGTTTTTGAATATTACGCAGGCGCGCTCCGGCCCTATCGTGTGCGACGAGGACGGACCTCTGCCCGTTTTGTATATCTCTTTAACCGACGTCATACCCGTCGTTTGCGATTGTGACATATTTTCGCCTCGTTAAATGTTTTACGGGTAAATTATAGCATATCTCTCGGCAAAATAAAAGTAAAATCGAGGCGTTTCCGTCAAAAACGCCGCCTCGATTAAAAATAGGTATTACAAGCCGAAAAAGTGACCAAGCAGTATCCACACGCCGAGCAGGAGCAGTATCGCTCCGCCGATGATCTGGGTAATCTCGTATCTGCCCTTGAAAAGCTTTTCGATCTTATTGCCCAGGAACAGTCCGATAAGCGATATTACGAAGGTGCAAGCCATAATGATCGCGGCGTGGAAGAAAATGGTGGCGTTGTTTGAAAGCGTGCCCGAATGCAGGGCGACTCCCGTGCCCAGCGCGTCGATCGAGGTGGCAACGCCGTATACCAGCACTTCTTTTACCGAGAATTTTTTGGGGAGGCGCTGTTCGGGCGGCTTTTTTGAGTCGCGTATGCCCTCGAAAAGCATTTTTCCGCCGATGAACATCAAAAGGGCGAAAGCAACCCAGGTGACGATGGCGGACATAATATCGCCTGCTTGTCCCGCCGAGGCTTTCCCGACTATCGCGCCTATGCCCTCCACGAGCCAATAGCCGATAAGGGGCATTGCGGCTTGCATAACTCCGAAAACCGCGGCAATGAAAAAACTGCGTTTTTTATTGATGTCGGTGTAGGTCAGCCCGTCGGTGACCGCAACGGCGAAAGCGTCCATCGAAAGAGCGACGCCCATCAGTACTATCTGAGCGATAATTGCAAAAGTCATTTGTGTTTCTCCGAAAAAAGAAATAACCCTGCTATTTTACCACACCGGCGCGGTTTAGTCAACGATAACGGCGATTTTTTCCGAAAAAACGCGATTTTGGCGAAAAAACTATTCTATTTCCAGCAATACGGTGTCGTAAAGCTTTAACGAAACTGCGGTTTTGCCGTCCGACAAGTCCGTCGTGCCGATTTTATCGAGGTTATGGGACTGATCCAGCAAATAGACCGAAGCCCTTTTTCCGTCGCCCGCGTCTACGCAAACCGTTTTCGTCGAAGACGGATCGGCTTGATCGGCGTAGTAGGTAATAAGCGCCAGCTTTTTATCTCCGTCGGTAGCGGCGCATACGAAAACCCGGTCGTCGTCGCTTTCGGAATACGCCTCGTTACCGAGCGCCAGCAGTTTTCCGAACGCGGCTATCGAATAATAGCCCTTGCGGGGGCGCAAAAGAGGATCGAACATACCGTTCATATTGGTGTACGGGCGCGCGTCGTAGTACATCATACCGCTGATCTTTTCCTTCTGACAGGCGCACATAACGCCGGTAACGAACGACGAGCCTTTAAGCCCCTGCTCGGCTTCCAGCGAGGCTATCCAGTCGTCTCCCAGCCAGCCCTTAACGTAGTTCCATTCGTTCAGATAGGTTTCCGCGTCTCCGTAGCCCACGCTTTGCAAAAATTCGTTTGCCTTGCGGATATGATTTACGTAGCCGCTTGGCTCGCGGTCGTAGCCGTGGTAGGAGATAAAGTCGAGTTTAACTCCCCTATCGGCTATTGCGCCGACTATGCTCCTTGCGTTGTCGCTCCACAGGCTGCATACCGCCGGACCGCCGATTTTAAGCGACGGGAATTTTGCCTTCAGGTAGTTTGCGGCGGTGGTAAAAAAGTCCACGAACTGTTCGGGCGTACCCTGCCAGCACGGATTACTGCCGTCGGCGTTACGGCAGTCCGGCTCGTTCCAGATTTCCCAGTAGAGCACGTTCATATTAAAGCCGTTCGCCCAGCCCTCGTTGTAATGCATTATAATATGCTCGCATATTTTCGCCCATTTAAGAAAGTCTTTGGGCGGAAAAGTGCCGAATTTTTTGCCGTGTTCGATGCTTGCGCCCAGTCGGTAAAAAATCTGCGTGCCGGACTCGTAAATAGTCTTCATATAAGCGTCGGTGCACTCGAAGTCGTAGGAAGCGGGATCGTTTTCGTCGGCGTCGAAGTTGCGGAAA
>JBJFAC010000203.1:0-14078 GCA_051887715.1 Candidatus Neoclostridium sp. | reverse complement strand
TTTTTTCTCTGTCCGTAACCGATCCCGGACGAACGTATACGGTGTACGACGTTCGGTTGTCCGCAAGAACGTTGCCGCACGCGTCGTATATTATTCCTCTTTTGGCGGCAAGCGGAACGTCGCGATACCATTGCTCGGCGGCTTTAACCGAATATTTTTCGCCCTCTTTAAGTTGTAAACAGGAAAGTCGGACCGATAAAGCCAAAAAGAAAAAGATTACCGCCGCAGACGCGTACAATAACCTTTTTCTTAAAGTGATTAAACTATTACAATGCAATTTGATTTTTTAACCTCCGATGAGTCTGCTTATAAAATCGCAGAACCGGTCGAAACCGTTGGTTCTCGCTTCATAAGTAACCTCTTCGGATAATTCAATCAGCTCGATCTCCTCGAAGCCGGACGCCGCGCCCATTCCGAGCTCGTCGGCTTTAACGCTGACCGTGTTTTTATCGGAAAGAGCACTGATTGCGTCTTCCTGTCCGATTACTCTGTTGTAAGCCGCTCTTACGTCGTTTTGCAGATCAGCCACCTGCGCCGCGCGGTTAGTTACGATAAATCCGGTTGCAAGCACGATCATCGCAAGTACGAACGCTACGGCGACGTACGTCAGCATAAACGCTTTGGTCTTGCCGTCCACCGCTTTTTCGGAAGCAACTTCCTTGTTCGCTTTGACCTCGGGAACATCGTCGTTCTTTTCGGCGGTCCCGGTACGACGCTTTATCGTGGGCATAACGTCGCCGTTGGCTTTTTCGGAGGGCGTTATTCTGTGCGTAACGACGGTATTTTCTTTTATCGGCTTAATTACGGGATCGATATAAGCCGTCGTGTCTGCTGTGAAATCCGGCTGAAAATCGGTTTCAATTACGGTATTCTGCTTAGTCTCGAAATCTTTGTCGCTTACTGCGGTTCTTCTCGTCGTTATCATAATATGCTCCTTTCTCCTTTAATATTCTTTACGGTTTCTTCAGTTGTCTATTTTCTCGGCTACCCTCAACGTCGCGCTGGCGCTTCGGGAGTTTTCGAGAAGTTCTTTATCTTTCGGTCGGTATTTACCGATAAGCTTCAGATCCGCTTTGTGTCCGCAAACGCATATCGGAAGGGACTTATCGCAAATACAGCCGGTTGATAACTCTGTGAATTTACGTTTTACTATTCTGTCTTCCAACGAATGAAAAGAAATAATCGCTATTCTTCCGCCTTCGTTCAGTTTGCCGACCATAGTGCCGATTGCCTCTCCCAGACCGCCGAGTTCGTCGTTTACCGCTATTCTGAGAGCCTGAAAAGTTTTCTTTGCAGGATGTCCGTTTTTCATTGCCGCGCTGTCAACGCTGTGTTTGACTATATCGGCAAGTTCGAGAGTAGTTTCGATTTTTTTATTTTGTCTGTACGAGCAGACGTTTCTTGCTATTCTCCTGGCGAATTTTTCTTCGCCGTATTCGAGAATAACCTCCGCGATGCGTTCCTGACTCCAATCGTTTACGATATCAAAAGCCGAAAAGCGTTGCGTTCTGTCCATTCGCATATCGAGCGGAGCGTCCTGTCTGAAAGAAAATCCTCTTTCCGCGTCGTCCACCTGATGAGACGAAATACCGAGATCCAAAAGCACTCCGTCCACTTTTTTGATTCCGAGCCGGGATATTACCGACGAAAAGTCCTTGAAGTTGCTTTTTACTATGGTCAGGTTTTCCTTGAAAGGATGATTGGCAAATTTACGCTTGCAATACTCTATCGCGTCGTCGTCACGATCGGTTGCCACCACCCTTCCGCCTCTTGCGAGAATACCTGCAGTGTGCGAGCCGCCGCCCAGCGTTCCGTCGAAGTAAACGCCGTCGGGCTTTACGTTTAGAGCGGTCATACATTCTTCAAACATTACGGGCACGTGATACTGTTCCATTTCGTTTTTCTCCCCAAACGTCGGACTTATCTACGCTTTGTCGGATTTATTGTGCTCCGCCCAGGTTTCAGCGCTCCAAATTTCCGCTCTGTCCACCATACCGATGGTGACTACGTTTTTTTGAAGATTCGCGTACTGCACGAGCGTTCCTTCAAGCTTTACCCTGCCCTGCTTGTCCTCTTCCGCATTCTGTGCGTTTGCGGTCAGGTCACGGAGTTTTCTCATATCGGGATTGCTTTCGTCGCCGCCCTCGTCTATAAGAGACGCAAACCTGTTCCTGATGACTTCGTTAGCCCGTTCTTGCGAATAAATGACCAGATACGGACCGTTGCCCTTCATGATTATAGGAGTCGTGCCAAGCGCTTCTTTCAGCTTTGCGGGAATACGTATCCGCTTTTTTTCGTCCATTTGATGTTCGTAAGTACCAAACAACAACATACGCCGGCACCTCCTTTTGTGATTTATCTATATTCTATCACACTTTTCTAACCTTGTCAACCATTTTTAACCATTTTTAACCACTTTACAAATTTTTTTTGGGATTTTATTACTTTGGTGACCACCGTTAACCAATTGATAGTGAATTTTTCAATAAAAAGAGCAAAAAAAAGCCCGTTTTACAAGAAAAACGGGAAACGCAATTATTTACGCCGGGTGGACGGCGGTGGTCACGATTTTTTAAAAATCCGGATTTACGGAAAGATATGCAGGGATTTAAATCGGTTTTACAAAAATCTGCGCCCTAAATTTGTCAAAAAAGAGACAAACGGCCGTCAGTGGTCAAAAGTGGTCGGATTTTTTTCGAGTTAAAGCAAAAACGATCTTTTACGATCACTGCAAAACTTCTACCAGCTTGTTTTTAACGAGATCGCAGGAGGTCAGGTAATACTTTATCCCTCTTTTATCGAATTGAGGAATTGCGCGAACGCTTTTTCCGTGCAGATGTCCGTACACGACCGCGTCGGCTTTATACCGCTCGAAAAGTTCGGTCATGGGGCTGTCTTCCTGCCTGAAATTAAAGGGCGGATAATGCGTCATGACGATCAGCTTGTCCGACTCCTCCTTTAGCTTCGCCGCACATTCAAGCGAAAGCTGCATACGGATAAGCTCGCGCGCGTAGATTTTTTTATCAGCGTCGGTAAGGCAATCTTCGGGGCACAGCCAGCCGCGACTGCCGCAGATCACCGCATTGCCGATTTTAACCGCGTCGTTCTGAAGAGCGTATATATCGGACGGCAAAATTGCGCGCAGCGCCGAAACGGACGACCACCAATAATCGTGGTTGCCTTTTATTATCACTTTTTTCCCGGGAAACCGAGCGATATAATCGAGATCGGGCTTAACCTCGTCCATTTTCATTGCCCAGCTTATGTCTCCGGCGATAAGAACAACGTCCTCTTCGCTTACGCTCTCGTTCCAGGAAGCGGCAATATTTTCAAGATAATCGTCCCAGACTTCCCCGAAAACGTTCATCGGCTTGGGATTGTTTATTGATAAATGAAGATCGCTTATCGAAAATACTTTCATATTCAGAATTATATCATTTTTTTCGCGTTTTAGCAACCGATTTAACGGAGTTGCCTCGTTAAGCGCCCGAATTGCCGAAAGGCGGCGTATCGAAAATCGCGCGGCACGCGTCGTCCGCGAACTCGTCGCAATCCGGATAGACGCATTCGCCGTACGTCGGAATTATCAGATCCGCGGAAACGACTATCGCGGTAATCAGCGCGATACAACAGGTAAAATCGGCAAAAAGATCGGGAGTGATACTGCCCAGGCGGCTGAGCAATCTGCCCGTGACTTCAACCGAGTATTCCCTTCCGTCCGCAGGCACTTTCAGCACAACGTCACGCGTTACGCTAACGCTGCCGTTAGCCGTAAAAGTGCGCATAAGCGCATCCGTGAACGTAACTTTTATAGGAAAAGTCGCCTCGTACGACACCCTTACGCGATTGTCCTCTATCGTGGTCACGCTGAGTTGCGTTATTATCGGTTGAGCCGTGTTTTCTGCCGAAATAAATACGAACGGCGGAACGGGCGCAATCGCTCCGACAAGCGTCAGTCCGACATTTTCAAACGTCACGCCGCTCAGTCTGACCATACAGCCGTCGGTTACTTTTTTTACTCTGATGCACACGCGCTCGCAAAGTCCGCAAAGCGGACTGCCGCAAATTCTTCCCACGGAAATATTATTCGCCATAAAAAAGCCTCCCGTAATCTTTATTACGAAAGGCGTATTTTTGTTACAAACAGGACAGTATTTGCTCGATTTTCGCTTCCGTCGCTTGCAATCCCGTCTTTTTAACCGATGAAACGGGGATTATATTTCCCACTCCCATTCCGAGCGCGGTAGCAATTCTCTGCATCGATCGGGCTTGTTCGGCTTTGGACAGTTTATCGCATTTAGTAGCGAAAACGGTGAACGGAATATTGCAATAGTACAGATAGTTTACCGTTTGCTTATCCAGCACGGTGGGCTCTATTCTGCTGTCCACCAGAACGAAGGCGTGTTTCAGTTTTTGACTGGTTTCCACATAGCCTCCGAGAAGAGCGTCCCATTTGTCTTTTTCGGCTTTTCCGACTTTGGCGTAACCGTATCCGGGCAGATCTACGAGAACGAATTGCCCGTCGTTTATATCGAACAGGTTGATAAGCCGCGTTCTGCCGGGCGTTGACGAAACCTTGGCAAGCTTGCTCCTGCCCGCCAGAAAGTTAATAAACGACGACTTTCCGACGTTGGACCTTCCCAGCATACAGATTTCCGGACAAGCGTACGTTTGCGCCGTCCGATGATACACGTCAAGATCGGCAATGCTCGTCATAAAACGGGCGCTTTTAATCATAATATCGCCCTCGCAAACACTTCGTCCACATCCGATACCGGCACTATTTCAAGGCAGTCTTTCACCTCTTTGGGAAGTTCGTCCACGTCTTTAAGGTTTTGCTTGGGGATCACGAGCGTTTTTACGCCGCTTCTCATAGCCGCAAGCGATTTTTCTTTCAAGCCGCCTATTGCAAGCACTCTGCCCGTAAGCGTGACCTCGCCCGTCATGGCAACGTCGTCGCGCACTTTTCTGCCCGTCATTACCGAAAGAACGGCGGTGCACAGCGTTATGCCGGCACTTGGGCCGTCCTTGGGCGTTGCGCCCTCGGGGATGTGAATGTGCAGATCGTATTTGTTGAATTTATCGGGCGATATTCCGTACTTTTCCAACCGACTGCGGACTACGCTGACCGCCGTGCGGCACGACTCCTTCATAACGTCGCCCATATTTCCGGTAAGAATTATTTCACCTTTGCCATCGTTCATCAGCGCCGTTTCGATTTTGAGAGTAACGCCGCCCACGCTGGTCCAGGCAAGCCCGGTACAAACACCCACGACCGGTTCGCTCTCCTTTACGTCCGCACTGAACTTCACCGCACCGAGATATTGCTTCAGATCTTCCGCTTCGACCGAAAACTTTTTTTCGCCGTCTTTTACTCTTTTTACGGCAAGTTTACGTATAAGCGATCCGATTTCCCGTTCAAGTCCGCGCACGCCGCTTTCTCTCGTGTAGCCGGCAATTATGCCGTTTAGCGCTTCGTCCGACACGGTTATTTCGCAATCGCCCATACCGTTGTTTTTGATCTGCTTCGGCAGCAAATACCGCTTTGCGATTTGCAGTTTTTCTTCGTAGGTATAGCCGGTAAGCTCGATAATTTCCATTCTGTCCAACAGCGGCGAGGGAATACTCTCCGTCGTGTTTGCCGTTGCAACGAACATGACCTTCGACAGGTCGTAAGGTATTTCCAGATAGTGATCCTTGAATTTGTCGTTCTGATTGGGATCGAGCACTTCCAGCATCGCGCTTGCAGGATCGCCGCGAAAATCGCTGGACATCTTGTCGATTTCGTCCAGAAGGAACACCGGATTGTTTACTCCCGCCGACTTCATACCGGACAGTATTCTGCCCGGCATAGCGCCGATGTAGGTTCTTCTGTGTCCGCGTATTTCCGCCTCGTCGCGCACGCCGCCCAGCGACATCTGCACGAAGCGTCTGCCTGCCGCCCGGGCAATCGATTCCACGACGGACGTTTTTCCCACTCCGGGCGGTCCGACAAAGCACAAAATTGTGCCCTTGTTGTTGTCGGTAAGCTTATGCACGGCAAGATATTCTATTATTCTGCGCTTGATTTTTTCCAGACCGTAGTGATCGGCGTTAAGCACCTGTTCGGCGCGGACGAGATCGGAGTCCTCCTGCGATTCAACGCCCCAGGGAAGGTCCAAAAGCCACTCTATATACGTGCGGATTACGCCGGCTTCGGGGGAATTAGCCGCCATTTTTTCCATACGCGCCATTTCTTTTTGCAGTTTTTCGATTGCGTAATCGGGCAGCTTTTTCTCTTTTGCGGTGCTAAGATAATTGTTCTTTTCGTCCTCGTCGTCGCCCAATTCGTCGTGAATGGCTTTGATCTGTTCACGGAGATAGTACTCTTTTTGGTTTTTGTCCACGCTTTCTTTCACTCTTTGAGAAATGCGTTTTTCCGCCTCGAGAAGTTCTCCGCTTGCGATAAGATTTATATAAAGTTTATTCAGCTGATCTCTTTTCGCGGGTATTTCGAGTATCGCCTGCCTTTCCGAATCTTTACGGCACAGCAAATAGGTAAGCTCGCAGATCAGTCTGTCCGCGTTTTCCGTTGTCGTCTGCGAAATAATATCCTTGTTGATTTTAGCGCCTGCCGACGCGGGGCGGGAACATTCGCCGCAAATCAGATTTATAAGCGCCTGATCCTCGACGTCGCCGCACAGATCCGTTCCGTACGGCAAAACGAGCGCCTCGAACGGCGCTACCGCAACGTACTCGCACACTTTCATTCTCGCTCCGCCGCGCACGACCGCTCTTGCCGCATCGTTGGGAAGGCGCAGAATCTGAGTTATGCGCGCTGTTGTTCCCACGTCGTAAGCGTCCTCGGGAGCAGCGCCCTCGCGGTGCGGATTTTTTTCGGCAATGACCAGAATATCTTCGTTGTTTGCGCGAGCGTCCTCCATAAGACGCAAAACGTCGTTATTTTTATCCAATTCAAAGCTGAGTATTTGCCCCGGGAAAAGCACGTTGGTGCGAATAAATACCACCTTCATTCTCTTTTTCTCGGTTATTACGTTTTGCTTTTCGGTATTTTCTTCCATCAATAATTACCTCGTCGCGCAAATTGCGTCAGTAATCGCAAAAACTGCGTTAATATATTGTATCATATAAACGCGAATAATTCAAGCAAAAACGGCACTTCGGAAGTGAAATGCCGTTTATATTTTACGCTGATTTTTCTTCCGAACGCATAATCACCGGTTTTGCGCCCTTTTCGATGCAGTCCTTGGTGATCGTTACGCTCCGCACTTGCTTATCCGTGGGCGTATCGAACATAGTGTCCAGCATACAATCTTCCACGATGCTCCTGAGCCCTCTTGCGCCCGTTTTTAACTCCACCGCTTTTCGCGCGATGGCTTTGACGGCGTCGTCCTCGAACTTAAGCTCCACTCCGTCCATCTTCATAAGCTCCACGTACTGTTTGACGAGCGCGTCTTTCGGCTTGGTGAGAATGCTGACGAGCGCGTTTTCGTCAAGCGCGGTGAGGCTGACCGTTATCGGCACCCTTCCGATAAATTCGGGAATAAGTCCGAACTTAATAAGGTCCTGAGGCTGTACTTTACGCAAAATTTCGTCCGTTTCGACTTCGGTCTTTTTAATTTCTCCGCCGAATCCGAGCGACGAGGCGCTTTGTCTTTTTTCGATGATCTTGTCCAGTCCGACGAATGCTCCGCCGAATATAAACAATATGTTGGTCGTATCAATTTGCAGACATTCCTGCTGAGGATGTTTTCTTCCTCCCTGCGGCGGAACGGATGCGACCGTGCTTTCGACTATTTTTAGCAGCGCCTGCTGAACGCCTTCGCCCGAAACGTCGCGCGTTATGCTGACGTTTTCGCTCTTTCTGGCGATCTTGTCGATTTCGTCGACGTAAATTATGCCCTTTTCTGCTTTTTTAATATCGTAATCGGCAGCCTGAATAAGCTTTAAAAGAACGTTTTCCACGTCCTCTCCGACGTAGCCCGCTTCCGTCAACGTTGTGGCGTCAGCAACGGCGAACGGAACGTTGAGAATACGCGACAACGTCTGCGCAAGCAAAGTTTTACCGCATCCCGTCGGACCCAGCATCAGAATATTGCTCTTTTTCAGATCTATATCGCTTTTTCCGTGCTGTGCGTTATAGTTGACGCGTTTATAGTGATTATAAACCGCAACGCTCAATACCTTTTTCGCCTCGCTCTGCCCGACAATATACTCGTCAAGGCGCGCCATTATATCGCGCGGCGTAGGCAAATCCGTCTGAGGTTCCGTCTCGGGAGCGTCCTTTATCATTTCACAGCAGTTTTTAATACATTCGTCGCATATAAACAGGTTGTTCGGACCGGCTATCATACGACGCACGAGCGATTCCGGGCGATTACAGAACGAGCATTTAATTTCTACGTTTTTACTGACCAATTACGTTCTCCTAAGCGCGCTTATCGAATATCTTGTCGATAAGACCGTATTTAAGCGCCTCTTCGGCGTTCATATAATTATCTCTGTCCACGTCCTTTTCGATCTTTTTGATAGGCTGAGACGTGTTGGCGGCAAGAATACGGTTCATACGGTCCTTTATTTTCATAATATGATCCGCCTGAATCTTAATATCGCTTGCCTGTCCCTGAGCGCCGCCCAGCGGCTGATGAATCATTATTTCGCTGTTCGGCAGACTGAAACGCTTTCCCTTAGCGCCCGACGAAAGCAGGAACGCACCCATAGACGCAGCCATGCCGACGCAGATAGTGCTGACGTCGCACTTGATATAATTCATAGTGTCGTAAATCGCCATACCTGCAGTTACGCTTCCGCCCGGACTATTGATGTAAAGGCTTATATCCTTTTCGGGATCTTTTCCTTCCAGATAAATTAACTGAGCGATTACCACGTCCGCGGAGAGATCGTTTATTTCACCCGTAAGGAAAATAATGCGGTCTTCCAGTAAACGCGAATATATGTCGTACGATCTTTCGCCCCTGTTGGTTTGTTCTATTACCATCGGGACAAGGTTGTTTTTAATCATATTCGACCTCCGGAACAATTATTCTTCTTTAGTCGTTTTCTTTTCGGTTGCCTTTTTATCCGTGGTTTCCGCTTTCTTTTCGACAGTTTTCTTTTCTTTTTTCTCTTTCTTCTCGAAAATATTGTTCTCAGTAAGGAAATCAAGCAGCTTCTTCATCAGAATATCGCTTTTAATGTAGTTGAGCTGCTGAGCGGAGACTCCTTTTTTATATTCTTCAAGCGTCTTTTTAGCCGTTTCAGCCATCTTGGAAAGCGCTTCATCCATATCCTCGTCGGTAGCTTCTATTTTTTCAGCCTTAATGATGGCTTCGACGGTAAGACGAGTCTTGACGTTGTCCTTCGCCTCCTGCGCGCGATCCTTTCTGAACTGTTCGATCGAGCTTCCGGTGTATTTCAGATAATCCTCGAACTTAATGCCGTTGTACATATATTTGAGGCGCTGTTCCATATCCTGAGCGATATAGTCGAGTTCTCTTTCTATCATACATTCGGGAATATCAACTTCGGCGTTGTCGGTTACCGCTTTGATTACGGCGTTTTGATTTTCCGTCTTTGCTCTGCGTTCGTTCTGCTCGGTGAGGCTTTTTTTGATGTCCGCCTTATATTCGGCGAGAGTATCGAACTTGCTTACGTCCTTTGCGAACGCGTCGTCAAGCTCGGGCAACTGTTTTTCGGAAATGCTCTTTACGGTGACGGTGAACACTGCGTCTTTGCCGGCAAGATCGGCTGCGTGATACTCTTTGGGGAAGGTCACGTTCAGCTCCTTGGTTTCGCCGATATTCATACCCACCATCTGCTCCTCGAAGCCGGGAATGAAGGTTTTCGAGCCGATTACGAGTTCCTGATCGTTTGCGGTACCGCCGTCGAATTTAACGCCGTCCACGCTTCCGCTGTAATCCAGCTTTACGATATCGCCGTCTTTAACCGCTCTGTCGCTTATTTCCACTCTTCTGGAAGCCTGCTCGCGCATTCTTTCAAGCTCGGCTTTTACGTCGCCGGCAGTTACATTATACTCAACTTTTTCGAGTTTAATACCTTTGTAATCGCCCAATTTTACTTCGGGTTTAACGGTTACTTCGGCGGTGAACTTAATTCCGTTTTCGTCGATAGACTGAATGTCCACCTTGGGCTCGTCCACGGGATAGATTTCTTCGTGCTCGTCAAGCGCCTTGGAATAACTGTCGTAAAAAGCCGCGTTGAAAGCGTCGTCGAAGAACACGCCGGCGCCGTACATGCTTTCGATTATTTTGCGGGGTGCTTGTCCTTTGCGGAATCCGGGGATAGAAAACTTAGCCTTGTTTTTAAGGTACGCTTTGTTTATCTCTTCGTCCCATTCTTTTGCGGAAAGCTCGAAGCTAATTTTAACTTCGCCTTTCTTTTCTTTAATACTGTAATTCATAAAAACCTCCGATGCAAACGGACAACGCCGGTTGCTTTTGTTTACAAGTTGAAATTCGGCATAGCCGCTTAATATCATATCACACTTATTTCGATTTGTCAATTTTATTTGACTAAATTAGTAAATAAAGGTATAATATTATGCGAAAAACATTGTATTAAGGAGATTCTTATGCCTGCAGACGCACTACTTCTTCATCACGTCGTCGGCGAACTCGGCTTTTTGGAAGGCGCGCGCATAGACCGAATATTTATGCCCACGTACGAAGACGTTGTTTTTTTCATACGCGCCAAAGATAAGAACGTAAAATTGCTGATTTCGCTCTCGTCCGTCGCGCCGAGATGCGTTATTGCCGAAAAAACGGGCGAAAATCCCGATACTCCGTTCGGTTTTTTAATGCACCTTCGCAAGCATCTGACCGGTGCGATTATCGACAAAATAGAGCAAATTCCGTCCGAGCGCGTAATCCGCTTTTCACTTACAGGCACGTGCAATATGTTCGAGGCGAAAAAATACTTTCTTTACGTCGAACTCGTGGGAAAGTTTTCCAACGCCGTGCTGACCGACGAAAGCGGTAAAATTACGGACAGCGCAAAGCATCTTCCTCTCGACGTGACCACACGTGCGGTACTGCCGGGATTAAAATACGAACTTCCCCCGGCTCAGTCCGGCAAAAGCGAGATAGGCGATAAATCTTTTTTCGTGGGAAAAACCACCGCTTTATACGACGGCGGCGGGCTTTCGGGCTTTCTTCAAAAGAATTTTATCGGCTTTGCTCCCGCTTCTCTTAAAGAGGCGGTTGCAAGAAGCGGACTAAACGAGCAAGCAGACGTTCTTTCGGCACAAGACGCCGGCGCACTGTACGACGCTTTCGTTTCGCTGTACGACGACTACCGTCCCGCGCTTCTCGTCAGAAACGGCAAATACGAGGGCTTTTATCCTTCTCCGTACGTCAGCGTTACGGGCGAATGGCAATTATTCCCCGGTATTTCCGCCGCGATAGAAAAATACGCCTCGGAACAGGCGGATAAAACTCAGTCGTCCGCAAGAGTAAAAAAACTGCAGCTAATCGTCAATCAGAACGTCGAACACTGCAAAAAGAATGAAAAAATATTCGCCGAACGCATAAGAGAAAACGAAAACTGCGACGAAAACCGCATTATAGGCGATCTAATCGTTTCCAATATTTATAAGATAAAACAAGGCGATGAAAGCGTTTTAGTTGACGACTATTATACGGGTGGAACGCGTAAAATCGCGCTCGATAAAAAACTTTCGCCCTCGAAAAACGCCGCCGCATACTACAAAAAGTACGATAAAGCAAAGACCACGCTAGCAAAAACACGCGAAATGATAAGCCTCAACGCGGACAGACTGGACTACCTCGATTCACTTTCCGCGTCGTTAATGCGCTCCTCTTCCGTTGCCGACGTAGATGAAATAGAGCGCGAAATGATCGAACAGAAACTGATCAAAAAGAGCGCGAAAGCCGCCAGAATCAAGCGCGTCGCGAAACCGACGGAAGTCAAAATAGACGGTTATCGGGTACTTATCGGCAAAAACAATTATCAGAACGACGAGCTCGTCAAAAAATCGGACAAAAATTTTCTGTGGTTGCACGCTCAGAAAATACACGGCAGTCACGTCGTAATAGAGGGCGTAAATATTCCGCAGGAGGTAATCAATCAGGCGGCGGCTTACTGCGCGTATTATTCCAAAGCACAGGCATCAGGCAACGTGCCGGTCGACTATACCTTGATCAAACACGTCAAAAAACCGTCCGGAGCCGCACCGGGCAAGGTTATTTACACCAATCAGCAAACGGTAAACGTTACCCCGAAACAGCCTAAGCTTTGATTTTTCCTTTCAGCCTTCGTGCTATCCGTTCATATTTTAATATTTTAAAAGACAAAAGGAACGCCGCCTACACGACTGCGTTCCCGTTTTTAATTTCTTTTATTGTGCGTTTATTATTTAATAAGTTCTATAATCGACCAAACTACGCCCAAAACCGACAAAGCGAACACGATACCCATAAATACGGTGCGGGAAATTGCGTTTTTGTATTCGGGAGAGCGGTGATTGAGTTTTCCGAAAAGAACGGCGATAGAACGGCAAAGCACCACTACTGCGGCGAGAACGCATACTGCGCAACCCACTAAAATCAAAACGTTAAACGCCGTTACGTTATTGTTGTTGACGCAAAGCGCGACGATCAAAACTATTGCGGCGGCGACGATAGCAAGATTGCAAACTACGTCCACTACTGCCCCTATCGATTTTTTGTTGTTAGCCATTTTTTAAAACCTCGTAAATTCGTTATTTTTACCAAACTATTTTACAACATTTCTATCGTTTTGTCAACGATATTTTGCACAAATAGTGGTTTATTATCTCGTTTTGCTAAAATGTTGTACACTTCGACGAAATAATCGGGCAGCGGCGCGCAAAAAGTCATTCGTTTTCCGGTGGTCGGGTGCGTAAACGTAAGCTCGTACGAATGCAGCAGTTGACCTCCGAGCGCAAACTTCTGTTTTTTAAAACCGTATTCCGGATCGCCCACGACGGGATGCCCAAGATATGCCGCGTGAACGCGTATCTGATGCGTTCTGCCCGTGTGAAGATCGAAAAGAACAAAGCAGTTTTCCTTGAAGCTTTCGATGACCTTATAGCCCGTTATCGCCTCTCTTCCCTGGGGCAGTACCGCCATTTTCTTTCTGTCCTTCGGGTTCCTGCCGATAAAAGTGCGCACTACTCCTTTGTCCTCTTTCAGATTTCCTTCTAAAAGAGCGACGTAGCGTTTTTTGATGCTGCGGCTTGCTATCTGTTCCGAAAGCGATAAATGCGCTTTATCGTTTTTTGCGACGATCATAATACCGGACGTATTTTTATCCAGTCGATGGACTATTCCGGGACGAATAACTCCGTTCATTCCCGACAAGCTGTCCAGCCTGAACATAAGCCCGTTTACGAGCGTATCGGTGTAATTACCGCTTGCGGGATGTACGGTAAGCCCTTGCGGCTTGTTAATAACCGCAAGGTCGTCATCCTCGTATATTATTCCGAACGGCACGTCCTTTTTTTCGATAGTCTGAACGCATTCGGGAATTTCAAGCTCGATTACGTCGCCGGATTTTATCTTTTCTCCGTTTTTCCGGGCGACAACGCCGTTGATCTTGCACAAGCCGCGCTCGACGAGTTTGCCTGCGTATGACCGCGTTATTTCGCTGTTCTCGGAAATAAAAACGTCCAGGCGCTCGTTTTTGTCTGCGTTAAGCGTCAGTTTCATTATTTCCGTCCGTTTTATTTACCTCGACGACTTCGGCATTTTCCGTCTTATTTACCGTTTCGTCGCTGTTCGTTGTGTTTTCTTCGTGATTTTCTTCAAGTACGGCTCCGTCGCCTACCGTTTGCGCTACGGGCTGATTTTCCGCCTGGGCCGCCGCCTTTTTCATCTTTTCCAACGCCTTCGAGTCTTTATCGAAATAGAAAAGAATATACACGGCGAACAGAACCACCCCTATACAAAGCGAAGCGTCCGCAACGTTGAAACTGCCGAATATATCTTTTCCGAACAAGGTAATGCACAAAAAGTCGCGCACTTTTCTGTAGACTATTCTGTCTATGGAGATTTGCAGATGGTCAAAGAAGGTGATAA
>JBJFAC010000202.1:0-3091 GCA_051887715.1 Candidatus Neoclostridium sp. | reverse complement strand
GCTTCCACTTCGCGGTACATCTGCTCGGCGTCCTCCAGCGTGTTGAGGCGAGCGCGGAACAGCTTCAGATCCTTGTTGCCGGCAAAGTAATACGGCAGGTGCTTGCGTATGTTGACGGCGGTGAACCGACTTCCGAAATATTCGGTCATATAGCGTATGTGAGTGAGCAGCATCTTTTTCTTGCTTGCGTCCTTTTTTCCAAGCGAGAATACGTCGCAGTTGCCTATCGCGCCGCGCCCTATCGCCACTCCCTCGGTCAACAAAAGCCGATCCTTTAAATTGCTCTTTTTCACGTCGCCGTTGCCGAACACGGGAATGTGCACCTTTCCCGCCACGCGGCATATTATATCCCAATCGGCAAAGCCCGAATAGCCCTGCTCCGCCGTTCTGCCGTGCACGGTAAGCGCCGAAGCGCCTGCCTTCTCAGCCATTACGGCAAATTCCTCAGCGCAGATCTCGTCGTCGTAAAAGCCTGCGCGGAATTTTACGGTGACCGGTCTGCCGTTCGCTCCCGCGACAGCCGCTTTTATTATCTTTTCCGCACGGTCGAAGTCGCGCATAAGAGCGCTGCCCTCTCCGTTGGACACGACCTTTTTCGCAGGACAGCCCATATTTATGTCTATAATATCGAAATTCGCAAGCTCCGGTCTTTGCGCCGCAAGATAGAAGTCGTCGGGATCGGGGCCGAACAGTTGTACGGACGACGGAGTTTCGTTGGGAGCAAGCCGCAGCATTTCTATCGTTTTTTTGCCGTTGTACAAAAGCCCCTTCGCGCTTATCATCTCGGTGGTGGTCAAAGCCGCGCCGTAATCGCGGCAAAGCCTGCGAAACGCCACGTCTCCGAACCCCGCCATAGGCGCAAGTATTACGTTACCCGAAAGCGTTACGTTGCCTATTTTTATGCTCATAATTTTTCCTTTACCGCCTTTTCAAGCTCCTTTTCGTCCGCGGCGGCTTTTAGCTCCGCAAACTTTTCCAGCATCAGCGTTTCCGACGGGTAATCGCGCAAAGCAGACAGCATCACGGCGGCGGAAAGCACGCTTGCGGTGGATCGTCTGTCCTCTTTTTGAACGTTATTTATAATAATTTCTTCTAATTCGCGCTGATTCAGATTTGCGCCCGCCTTGTTCGCCTTTTTTGCGAACTTGTGCAGAAGAAGCGTTGCGGGAAAACTGTCGGGCAGTCTGTCGATCTGCTCGGAAAGGGTGCTGTAATGCTTTTCCGCCGCTTTCGCTTTTTCCCAATAGTACAGCGCGCTTTCGGGATCTACGGCTTTATCCTCGCCGAAAATGTGAGTGTGCCGCCCGACGAGCTTCGCGCACAGCTCGTTTATCACGTCGTTCATGTCGAAGTCGCCCTCTTTTTCGCTCATATCGGCGTGGAACACCGTCTGAAGCAGTACGTCGCCCAGCTCCTCGCGCAGGTTGTCGCAATCGCCCTTATTAATCGCGTCCACCGTTTCGTACGCCTCTTCGAGCATATTGACGGCAATGCTTTCGTGAGTCTGCGCTCTGTCCCACGGACAGCCGTCGGGAGCGGTCAGGCGCTTCATTATATAGAGCAGATCGGAAAAGCCGTAGCGCTTTTTTCCTATCAGCCGTTTGTCGCCGTCTATAAACAGACTGCTGCCCTGCGCTACCGAGCCGTGGTCTATCTCGCACAGCAAAACCTCTCTCGTTTCGTCTTTCGAGGCAAGCCTTACCGGCGTTTCGTCGTCGTAAAATTTCATAAGCGCAAGCTTTACGTCGCTTGCCGCGTCCGCTCCGTCTATCTGATATACCAAAAGAGGCAGTCTCGTATCGATCTGCGCGCCGCAAAGATCGTAAGCCGATACGAACAGAACGTTACCGTCCGGAGTGCGCGCTCTGTCGTCGGCAACGCCGGGAATTATCTTTACCTCGGTCGTTGCGGCAAGCTTTTTTACCGCCGTATCCGAAAATCCGTCGCCCACCGATAAAAACGCCACGTTTTTACCCTCTTTTTCGCGGCTCGATAAAAATTCGCAAATACGCTCGTCAAGCTCCTCAAAGCTTTCCGCGTCGCCGAACTCCTGCCCGAGCGCAACGCTCTTAAAGCGGGTTTTGGTGCGGGAATACACCTCGTCCGCCTCTTTTATTGCTTTTCTGCCGCGAACGGTCACGTCGCCTGCCTGTATACCTATTCCGATAACGGTGATCATTAGTCTGCTCCTTTGTTTATTTCGGATAAAATTATGCCACATCGGGCAAAAAAAGTCAATACTTTTAGCCGCTCTGTTGACATTTGCCGAAGTTTGCGTTATACTTATATGGAAAAACGAGCGGTTTTCCGCGCAAAAGGAGTATATTATGAACATCGATCAATTCAAAAAAGAAAAAATAGAGGCGATGAAAGCGCACGACCAGATCAAGGTAAACGCTCTCAACGCCGTGATCTCCAAGCTTATGCTGGTCACCATCGAGGCTCGCGCGCAGGGCAAGGAGCTTAGCGACGCCGACGTCGTCAAGGTTCTGCAAAAGTGCGAAAAAGAGCTTATCGAGGAACGCGAAGGCTTTATCAAAGCCGGAAGAGCCGAAAAAGTGGAAGAACTGACCAAAAACTTAGAGATTATCACCTCGTACCTGCCCAAAATGCTGTCCGACGAAGAGATTAAAAGCATTATCGCGGCGCTGGACGATAAGTCCACTCCCTCGGTTATGAAGCACTTCAAAACCAACTACGCCGGCAAGGTAGATATGAAAAAGGTCAGCGAAGCGCTTAAAAATATGTAGTTTTCTCCGTCGTTTCTCGGAGTAAACAACAAAAGCAAAAAGACGGCACGGCGACAAATTACGTCGCTATGCCGTCTTTTAGTTGATTATTCGTCTTCTGCCGGCGGGCGAAAAGCGGTTAATTCGCGTTTTTACCCGTCGGGCGAGCGGAAAATCAGTCGTTTTCCTTGCCCATAATTCTTCTTGCGACGTACACGCCGCTTGCCGACGCGTGCGAGAGCGAATGCGTTACTCCGCTGCCGTCGCCTATTATATACAGTCCCTTGTACTTGGTTTCGAGGTTGCAGTCGGTTTCGACTTCGAGGTTATAGAACTTGACTTCCACGCCGTACAGCAAAGTG
>JBJFAC010000201.1:0-3121 GCA_051887715.1 Candidatus Neoclostridium sp. | reverse complement strand
CACGAGCGGCAGAACGATGTTTTTGCCGACGAGATCGGCGTATCTTTTATCGGAGGGATTAACGGCAACCGCAGTATCGCCCAGCATGGTTTCGGGGCGGGTGGTTGCAACGACGATGTAACGATCGCTGTTTTCGATGGGATATTTAAGGTGCCACAGATGTCCTTTCTCGGTTTCGTACTCCACTTCCGCGTCGGAAATGGCGGTACGGCAACACGGGCACCAGTTTATAATTCTGTCGCCGCGGTAGATAAGTCCTTCTTCGTACATACGCACGAACACTTCCTTGACCGCCTTGGAGCAACGCTCGTCCATAGTGAACGCAAGCCTGTCCCAATCGCACGAATAACCCATTTCGCGCAGCTGTTCGACTATTCTGCCGCCGTATTTTGCCTTCCATTCGTACGCGCGTTTCATAAAGCCTTCGCGACCGATCATCTCTTTGCTAAGACCTTCGCTGCGCATTTTTTCCACAATTTTTACCTCGGTGGCAATGGACGCGTGGTCGGTTCCCGGCAGCCAGAGCACCTCGAAGCCCTTCATTCTCTTATATCTTGCGAGAATGTCCTGCACGGTTCCGTCCAAGGCGTGCCCCATATGCAACTGTCCGGTAATATTTGGCGGCGGCATAACGATGGTAAACGGCTTTTTGTTCGGATCGGGATGAGCTGAGAAGTATTTCTTTTCCATCCACTTTGAATAGATTCTTTTTTCAAAACTTTTCGGATCGTAAGTCTTGTTCATTTTATGACTCCTGATTTTTACCTGCTTATTTCAATTTATAATTATATCACAACCGTTGGCTTTTGGCAAGCGATAAGCAGCCCGTAAAATGCTCACAAGCAAATTTTTAGCGGCATAGTATGGTGTATAAATAAGTTTAAGGAGCGTTAATTATGAAAAAGAGAAAATCAATTGCTTGTATTCTATCCGTATTAATGGCGATAACGACTTTATTCGCCTGCTTTTCGGGGTGCAATAAAACAGGCGACGACAACCGTATACGCGTTTGCGAAACCGCACGAAGCATCTTCTATGCGCCCTTGTACGTCGCCGTAAACAAAGGCTGTTTCGAGGAAGAAGGTCTTTCGGTCGATATAACCACCGTTCAAGGCTCGGACCTCGTTATGACTACGGTAATTTCAAAAGGTGCTGAAATAGGGCTTATGGGTCCGGAAACGACGGTGTATTGCCGCGTAAACGGACAGAAAAATTATCCGATAGTTTTCGCTCAGCTGACTAAGCGCGACGGCTCGTTCCTGGTTGCAAAGCAGCCCGACGACGGTTTCACCTGGGATAAGCTGAAGGGAAAACACGTGCTCGCAGGCAGAGCGGGCGGCGTTCCGGCAATGACCATGCAATACGTTGTTAACAAAGCGGGGCTGCAAACCTCCGATATGAAATTCAATACCGACGTGTCTTTCGGTATGATGGCAAGCGTTTTCGATTCGGACGACAGCGTCGATTATACCACGATGTTCGAGCCTACCGCCTCCGAATACGTTAAAAAAGGCCGCGGATACGTGGTCGCGTCGGTAGGCGAAGCAAGCGGAGCCGTGCCCTACACCGCTTTTTCAGCCAGCAAAAGTTATATCGAAGAAAACCCGGAGCGTATTAAAGCGTTCATACGCGCTCTAGTCAAAGCCTACGACTTTATCGCGGAGAGCGAAGCGAAAGAAGTAGTTCCGTTTATTAAACCCCATTTCGCAAGCGTTGACGATTCGCTGATCGAAGCGTCGATTGAAAGATATCGCGAAATAGACGCCTGGGCACAGTCGCCGGTTATGGAAAAACAGGCTTTCGACACACTGAAAGCAATTATGAAAAACGCAGGCTTCTTGAAAACGGACGTAAATTTTACGGACATAGTCGATAATACGTACGCTCAAGAGGTAATGAAGGAAAAAACGGGAATGTAAGCAAGTACTATGTCACGCATAGTACTAAAAAATTGCAAAAACCACGGAGAATGACTATGAAATTGCTGAAAATCTCAAACGTCAGTCTGACTTACCAAACGGATGACAGTGAAACGACAGCACTGAAAAACGTATCGTTCGACGTTCGGGAAGGCGAATTCGTGTCTATTGTCGGCCCGTCGGGCTGCGGAAAAACCACCGTTCTCTCGCTTATAGCAGGTCTCATCACTCCCTCTTCCGGTGAAATCGAGCTGTGCGGCGAAAAGGTCGTTCGTCCGCGCAGAGACGTGGGCTATATGCTGCAACGCGATCAGCTTTTCGAGTGGCGAAACATTCTGGCAAACGTTATGCTGGGACCTGAAATACAAAAGAATAAAAACCGAGAAACGCAGGAATACACACAAAACCTTTTGGACAAATACGGCTTGGGCGAATTTAAAAAGCATTTCCCGAAGCAGCTTTCAGGCGGTATGCGGCAAAGAGTCGCCCTGATACGCACGCTTGCGTTAAATCCGAGAATACTCCTTCTCGACGAGCCCTTTTCCGCTTTGGATTTTCAAACCCGACTGAGCGTTCACGAGGACATATCCTCCATAATCGCCAAAGAAAAGAAAACCACGCTTTTGGTAACGCACGACATTTCCGAGGCTATCGCCTTGTCCGACAGAGTGATCGTTATGACAAAACGTCCCGGCACGATCAAATCGATTATACCCGTGGAGTTGGGAGCAAGCACTCCGCTTGCAAAGCGCGACAGTAGTCTGTACCCCTCTCTGTTTGAGAAAATCTGGAAAGAAGTATCTACGTCAAACAACCCGGAGACATAGAAATGAAAAATCGACTTTCTGAAAGAGAAAAATATTTAAGGAAAAAACGGCTTGAAAAAACCAAAATTTTGTGCCTGCAGATAGCCCTACTGGTGACTTTTATCGCTTTATGGGAAATTCTGACCGCAGTCGGCGCAATCGACGCTTTTTTCGTCAGCAGTCCGTCGCGGATAATCAAATGCGTTGCTTCCACCGAAAATCTATGGTTACACGTTAAAACCACTCTCGTAGAATGTATATACGGTTTCGTGATTTCCGCCTCCGTCGGACTGCTGGTCGCGATTGCGTTGTGGTGCTCGGCTTCCGCAAGAAGAGTTCTGGAACCGTATATTGTGGTTCTCAACAGTCTGCCGAAAATCGCGCTGGGCCCGCTGA
>JBJFAC010000200.1:0-3126 GCA_051887715.1 Candidatus Neoclostridium sp. | reverse complement strand
TCGAACGTTCCGCTTTATCGAGAAAAGTATACATTTCTTTTCCCACTACGTCCGTATCTTCTCCTATCGAACGCAAAAAAAGCTCCGTGTGCTCGAACGTGGGCGTGCGTATTTCGCGAAAGCCGTAATTGTGGCAGAATTCGCGAACCTTCGACTCCACATACTGCCAGCGAAAACTGTCCTGCGGCAGTACGTCTTTTGTTCCTTTTGGTATATTTATCATAAAGTCCTCAGATTATATATTTTTTAAGATCGTATTGTCTTGCCTGAACCGATAAATGCTCGTCGACGTACTTACTGTCGATCGTAACGGCAGTCAAGGGGTGAGAGCCGTCGGCGTTGAAGCTGAGATCCTCCAATAGTGATTCCATAATCGTATGCAGTCTTCTCGCTCCGATATCCTCGCCCTGTTCGTTTTCCATAACGGCGTAACGTGAGATCGCTTCGATCGCGTCGTCGGTAAACCGAAGATCGATATTATCTACGGCAAGCAACTGTTTATATTGCTTCGTGATAGAATTTTCAGGCACCGTGAGTATGCGCACGAAATCATCGTAGGTCAGGCTTTTTAACGTTACGTTTATGGGGAATCTGCCCTGAAGTTCGGGAATGAGATCGTGAACACTGCTGATCTGGAAAGCGCCCGACGCTATAAACAGAATAAAATCGGTTTTGATCGCGCCGTATTTGGTCATAACGGTGCAGCCTTCCACGATGGGCAGAATATCGCGCTGAACGCCTTCTCTGCTGACGTCCGGACCGCCGTACGAGCCTTTTGCCGCAATTTTATCTATTTCGTCGATAAAGATTATTCCGTCCTGCTCCGCACGTCTTATCGCCTCCATCGATACGTTGTCCATATCGATGGCCTTTTCCATCTCCTCGTCGGCAAGAATCTTAACCGCGTCGGCAACGGGGAGCGTGCGTTTTTTCTTCTTTTTTGGCAAAATTCCGCCCAAAAGCTCGTTGACGTTAATTTCCATAGCGCCGTTCATCGGTTCGACGGGGCGCGGAGTGTCGTCCACCTCTATGGCGACGAGATGCTTGTCAAGCTTTCCGCTTTTGTAGTCCTGCTCCACCTGAGCGCGAATAACTTCCTTTGCGGTATCGGGTTCTTTTTTACTGCGACTTACCGTTATTGCGTCGATTATTTTGTTTTCGGCGATTTTAGTGGCGCTTTCGGAAACCTCGCTCATTTTTTCGTCCTTGACCAGACGAATAGAGCACTCGACCAAATCGCGTATCATCGATTCGACGTCGCGACCTACGTAGCCCACTTCGGTAAATTTAGTGGCTTCCACTTTAATGAACGGCGCTTTGACCAGTCGCGCGAGACGACGCGCTATTTCGGTTTTTCCGACGCCGGTGGGACCTTGCATTATAATGTTTTTTGGCGTAATTTCTTCACGCACCTGCGGCGAAAGCTTGCTTCTTCTGTAACGGTTGCGAAGAGCGACGGCGACCGCCTTTTTTGCTTCTTCCTGACCGATAATGTATCTGTCCAGCTCGCCTACTATTTCTCTCGGGGACATTGCCATAATTACACCTCCTCGATCGTAAGATTGCCGTTGGTGAATATACATATCTCGGAAGCGATACGCATGGATTCCACCGCAATTTCGCGAGCGGTCATATTCGTGTTCTTGATGAGCGCGCGAGCCGCGGATAAAGCGTAGTTTCCTCCGCTTCCTATTGCGCACACGCCGTTTTCGGGCTGAATGACGTTGCCCGTTCCGTCCAGAACGAGTAGATCGTTTTTATCCGCCACTATCATCATCGCTTCAAGCTGGCGAAGAGCCTTATCTCCTCTCCAAAGCTGAGCGAGCGCTATTGCGCTGCGCATCAGATTACCGCTGTATTTTTGCAGCATTTCTTCGAATTTTTCGGAAAGAGTAAACGCGTCGGCAACCGTTCCGGCAAAGCCGTAAATGACGTTTCCGTCGTACAGTCTGCGCACCTTGACCGCGTTTCCTTTCATTACTATGGTCTGACCGGCGGTGACCTGTCCGTCGCCGGCGATAACCGTTTTACCGTCTTTTTTGACGGCAACGATAGTAGTTGCTTTCATTTCCATAAACCGTACTCCTCGGTGAAAAATCACCTACTATTAGTTTATTCCGCTTAATTATAGCACAAGCACGCCAATAAATCAAACGTAAAGAATAGTTTTTTCCAAATCTTTTAAACTCCTGTCTCCGTACAGCAGTTTATTTTTTACCTTATCGCGCGTCTTGTTTTCCAACGGAGGCAGAATTCCGAAGTTGGCGTTCATCGGCTGAAAATCTTCGTTTTCGCTTTCCAGGTAGGAGGAAAGCGCCCCGATCATCGTGGTTTTAGGCAGACGTATAAGCGGCTTTGCCGAGAGCAGTCTTTCGGCGTTTATTCCGCACATAAGTCCGGAGGCAATGCTTTCAACGTAGCCCTCCACTCCGCTCAGTTGTCCGGCAATAAAGGTATTCGGTCGGTTTTTTACCTGAAAATACGCGTTTATCGTTTTCGGAGCGTTGATAAAGCTGTTCCTGTGCATAACTCCGTAACGCAAAAACTCCGCGTTTTTCAAAGCGGGAATAAGCGAAAACACGCGTTTTTGTTCGGAAAAAGTCAAATTGGTCTGAAATCCGACCAGATTGAACATATCGCCCTCGGCGTTTTCGCGCCGCAGCTGCAGTACGGCGTACGGCTTTTCGCCGTTCCGTCCGAAAAAACCGACCGGGCGCAAAGGACCGAAACGGAGAGTATCCACTCCGCGAGCCGCCATTATTTCGACGGGCATACACCCCTCGAAAACGTCTTTCTTTTCAAAGTCGTGCAGAGTTGCTCTTTCGGCGGTTGTCAGCGCGTCGTAAAAACGGAGATATTCTTCTTTGTTCATCGGACAATTAACGTAATCGCCCGTGCCCTTTCCGTATCTGTCGCCCACGAAAGCAGAGTCGTAGTCGATGCTGTCGCCCGAAATTATAGGTGCGGCCGCGTCGAAAAAGTGCAGACTTTCACCCATTTTTTCGGCTATTTTATCGGCAAGAGAGCCTATCGTAAGCGGTCCGGTGGCTATTATCGTAACTTTGTCGTCCGACCAATCGTCGACCAGCGACGAAATTATTTCAATATTGTCGTCGTTGCGAATAT
>JBJFAC010000199.1:0-3146 GCA_051887715.1 Candidatus Neoclostridium sp. | reverse complement strand
ATTATATCCGCGTTATTTGAAAAAGAACTGTGCGTGTGCGACATAGCCGATTTATTGCGTATGACCAAGTCCGCGGTTTCGCATCAACTGCGCACGCTCCGCCAGACCAAAATAGTAAAAAGTCGGCGCAGCGGAAAAGAAGTCTACTATTCGCTGGACGACGAACACATCAAAAAGATATATCAGATGGCGCTCGAGCATCTGAAGGAGGAGTGACTTATGAAAAAGGTGATAAGACTTGAAAATCTCGATTGCGCCAATTGCGCGGCTAAAATGGAAAACCGCATTAAAAAAATAGACGGAATAAGCGGCGCTACCGTCAGCTTTATGACGCAGAAAATGATTCTGGAAATAGAAGAGGCGCGCTCAGAGCAAATACTCGGCGAAGTCAAAAAGGTGTGTGCGAAAGTGGAACCCGATTGCGTATTACATATCTGATATGAAAAAGTTGTCGAAAAATAAAACTACTCTTATAAGAATTGCAATATCGGCTGTCTTGCTTGCGGCGGGAATGACGCTTGACCGCTTCGGACGATTACCGTTTGCGCTTACTCTTTATATAATCGGTTATGCGGTCGTCGGGTACGACGTAATAATAAAAGCGTGCAAAAACATTGCTCGCGGCAGAGTGTTCGACGAAAATTTTCTGATGATAATCGCCTCGGCGGGCGCGTTTTGCATAAGCGAATTTCCCGAGGCGGTCGCGGTACTGACGTTGTATCAGTTGGGCGAGGTTTTTCAGCGTTACGCGGTGGGAAAATCGCGCGGCAGCATTTCGTCCTTGCTTGAACTGCGCCCCGACTGCGCTTATTTGCTGCGCGACGGACAAGAAATCAGTGTCGAGCCGGAGGAAGTGAGCGTGGGCGATACGGTCGTAGTGCACGCCGGCGACAGAATTCCGCTTGACGGCGTGATCGAAAAGGGCGAAACCTATCTCGACGTCAAGGCGCTTACCGGCGAAAGCGTCCCCGTAGAGGCGAAAGCGGGCGACGCCGTGATGTCCGGCAGTATAAATCAGACCGGAGTAATTTACGTAAAAGTCACCACGGAATACGAAGGCGGCACGGTTGCGCGCATTCTGGAGCTTGCCGAGTCCGCCGCGGACAAGAAAGCAAAAGCCGAGAATTTTATTTCACGTTTCGCTTTGGTGTACACCCCGATAGTGGTGGCGCTCGCGCTTTTAGCGGGAATAATTCCGCCGCTTTTCGACGGACAATGGTTGCGCTGGATAGAAACCGCGCTCAATTTTCTGGTGGTATCCTGCCCGTGCGCGATAGTAATAAGCGTGCCGATGGCGTTTTTCAGCGGCATAGGAGCGGCTTCGCGTTGCGGACTGCTGGTAAAAGGAAGTAACTACGTCGAAATGCTGGCTCGCGCCGACGTCTTTGCAATGGACAAGACGGGAACGCTGACCAAAGGCGAATTTTCCGTGTCCGAGGTCATCCCGGAAAGCAACCGGGAAGAGATACTTTCGCTTGCGGCAGTTGCTGAGAGTGCGTCCTCGCATCCGATAGCGCGCGCGATAAAAAGCGCGGCAAAGCCCGTCGCGGGAGAATGGGATATTAAGGAAATAAGCGGCAAGGGCACGGTGGCTACCGACGGAAAAGACGTAATTTATGCCGGAAACGCAAAGCTTTTGCTGGAAAACGGCGTTAATTTCCGTCCGACGAACGCATTCGGAAGCGTGGTTTACGTTGCGAAGAACGGCGAATATAAGGGCGTTATCGTGGTGCGCGACTCGCTTAAAGAGGGCGCGAAGGAGGCGGTTGCCTCTCTTAAAAAGCGCGGAGTAAGGACGGTTATGCTGACGGGCGACAACAAAAAGGCCGCAGAGCAGATAGCAAAAGAGGCGGGCGTAGACGAATACCGCGCCGAATTGCTTCCCGGCGATAAGGTGGAAAACATCGAGCGGCTCATAGTGGGCAAAAAGAAAGGCAGCACGGTTGCGTACCTCGGCGACGGAATAAACGACGCGCCTTCGCTGGTCAGGGCGGACGTCGGCATAGCGATGGGCAATATAGGAAGCGACAGCGCGGTGGAAGCCGCCGACGCGGTGCTGATGTACGGGGATCTCCGTATGCTGGATAAAGCCGCCGCCGTATGCAGAAAAACTATGCGCATTGTCAAAGAAAATATAGTTTTGTCGCTGGTCGTAAAGATAGGTATAATGCTGTTGTCTCTGGCAGGGCTGGGCAATATGTGGCTGTCGGTGTGCGGCGACGTGGGCGTGGCTATCGTCGCCATACTTAACGCTTTGCGCCTTACCGTCTGCCGTAAAAAAGAAAAATAGGAGAAAAGAATGCGTTTTCAAAGATGTGAAATGCTGATCGGGAAAGAGGCTCTCGAAAATATCAAAAATTCGTCCGTAGCCGTGTTCGGCGTGGGCGGAGTGGGCGGCTACGTCGTCGAAACGCTGGTGCGCAGCGGCTTGGGAAGGATAGCCTTCGTCGATAAGGACGTCGTGGACGAAAGCAATATCAATCGGCAGATAATAGCGCTTACGAGCACGATAGGTAAAAACAAAACGGACGTGATGAAAAGCCGCGTGCTGGACATCAATCCTTTGGTCAAAGCGGAGGCGTATTGCGAATTCTATATGCCCGACAACGCCGACTTTATCGATCTCGGTTCTTTCGACTACGTCGTGGACGCGATCGATAACGTGACCGCCAAAATCGAACTGATAAAAAGGTGTAAAAGCGCGGGCGTGCCCGTTATCAGCGCAATGGGAGCGGGCAACAAGCTCGATTCAAAGGCGATAGAAATAACCGATATTTCCAAAACGAGCGTGTGTCCGCTTGCCAAGATCGTGCGCCGCAAGCTTGCGCAGCTGGGCGTTTCCGACGTTAAGGTAGCGTACACCAAGGAACAGCCTTCTAACGCTTCGGGAGGTCGTACTCCGGCAAGTATGATGCCCGTTCCGGCGGCAATGGGTATTGCCATTGCAGGCGAGGTGCTCTCGTTCCTTGCAAAAAAACCGGAAAAAACGGTCTAAGCAGCGCGGTCGGCGGCTTAACTCTCGCAATATTTCGGAAATACTCCTCAAGTAAAAAAGAAATCTCCTGCGGTAAATAAAAAAACGGAAGCACCCATATGTGCAGTTCCCATAGGGATTAATAATATATAATAAAAGTATAGCACACTAT
>JBJFAC010000198.1:0-3160 GCA_051887715.1 Candidatus Neoclostridium sp. | reverse complement strand
GGCAATGGCGATGCGCTGCTTCTGTCCGCCGGACAGCTTGAAGGGCTCGCGCTTGCGGAATTCGGTCATTCCCACGCTTTCAAGCGCATATTCCACTCTTTCGGCTATTTCTTCGCGCTTTAATCCCAGGTTTTCCGGTCCGAACGCAACGTCGTCCTCTATTATAGTGGCGACCATCTGGTTGTCAGGATTCTGAAAAACGACGCCCACGGTCTTTCTCACGTCGAATATTTTGCCGTCGTCGCGGGTGTTAATTCCGTTTACTATTACGTCGCCTTTCGTGGGCTCCAGCAGTCCGTTAAGAAGTTTTGCGAGCGTGCTCTTTCCGCTTCCGTTATGACCGACTACCGCAACGAACTCGCCCTCCTCTATCGAGAGCGACACGTCGTCAAGCGCGTATTTATTTTTTTCTCCGCCGTATCTGAATCCGACGGATTTTACCTCTATTATGCTCATACACAATATTATACGGTTTTTACGACAAATAATCAAGCATTTATCTTTGTTTTTGCAAAAAGTTGCCCAACTTGCTTGATTAAATCGCCCGCTCGTGATATAATTATTCCGAGGTTAGCAACGAAATCAACCCAAAGAGGAACTGTATGTCTAAAATTATCGCAATAGCAAACCAAAAAGGCGGCGTGGGTAAAACCACCACCTGCGTCAATCTCGCAGCCTATCTCGCAATTATGGGCAAACGCGTTCTTGCCGTCGATATCGACCCGCAGGGTAATTGCAGCAGCGGTCTCGGCGTTGAAAAGAATACGCTTAAATACTCGGTTTACAGCGTTTTATCGGGCGAGGTGCGTCCTCAAAACGCCATTATTCCCACCAAAGTCAAGGGCTTGGACATTCTTCCGGCAAATATCGATCTCGCCGGCGCGGAGGTCGAGCTCGTGTCCGTTCCCGAACGCGAAAAAGTGCTTAAAAAAACGCTTTCTCCGCTCCGTAACGTGTACGACTATATCATTATCGACTGTCCTCCGTCGCTTGCTCTTCTCACCGTCAACGCGCTTACGCTTGCCGACTCCATTCTGATCCCCATTCAGGGCGAATTTTACGCGCTGGAAGGTCTCAGTCAGCTTATGAATACGATAAAGCTGGCAAAGCGCCATCTCAATCAGTCGCTGTCCGTGGAGGGCGTCGTTCTGACTATGTACGATTCCCGTTCCCGTCTCGTGCAGAACGTGACCGACGAAATCGCAAAATTCTTCGGCAACAAAGTGTTCGCAACCAAAATTCCGAGAAACGTCCGACTGGGCGAAGCGCCGAGCTACGGTCTGCCTATTATGCTGTTCGATCCCAAATGCGCGGGCTCGGTGGCTTATAAAAATCTGGCGGAAGAATTTCTTATGAGAAACGGCGACAAGGGCGTTCCCGTGAAGGATCTATCCGCGCTTAAATACAGAGGTCGTTGATCAAAATGCCAAACGGCGGTAAAGATAAAAACAAACCCAAGCTTCTGCTTTCGATAAGCCACCACTCCCCTCGCTGGGGAAAGCTTAACACCGGTCACAGACATTGCCACGACTTCTGCGAAATTATGTTCGTCAAAGAAGGCGAGGGTAAGGTCTTTTTCGACGACGGACCGGTCTCTTTCAAAAAAGGCGACGTCGTTATTTACAATCCCGGCACTATGCACAGCGAAACGTTCGCCGACGAGCCCGTCGCTACCATCGTATTCATAGGCATTTCAAACCTGTCCATCGAAGGGCTGGAGCCCGGCTGTCTTTGTCGCGGAAAACACGCGGTTTTGCCCTCGGAATCTCATTACGACGCGCTCGCTTTCTATCTCGAACAACTGCTCAGCGAAAAGGATCAGCCCGCTTTGCAGGGAATTGCCGTGTATAAAGAGCTGCTTAACATCATAATCGCGAATATTCTGCGCCTGTCCGAAGACGCCACGAACGCGGTGGAAAGCAGAAAAACGTACACCGAGGTCAAGAAGTATATCGACGAGAATTATACCGCTATCGCTTCGATCGACGAGCTTTGCAAAAATCTGTACATCAACAAATACTATCTGACTCACCTTTTCAGTATGCGTTACGGCGTTTCGCCGCTGCAGTACCTGATACGTAAAAGAATTGCTCTTTCAAAGCATCTTTTGGTCAACACCGACCGCAAAGTGGATCAGATTTCCATCGACTGCGGCTACGACGACGTGGCGTACTTTTGCAGGCTTTTTAAAAAACAGGAAGGTATTACTCCGCTTCAGTTCCGAAAGCTTCACCGTTCGGAATAGCGTAATGCAAAAAGGCGAATTTACTTTTTCAACCGAATACTGAAACGACCGCCATAGGCACGCAAGCGTTGCCTCGGGGCGGTCGTTTTTTTGCAGTTTTTATCGTCTTATCCGTTCTCGCTTCGCGCTACACGATCTTATTCAGCCATATCCGCTTTTTAAGCATAATAAAGCCTATTACCGCCTTTATTATTTCCACCGACTGAGTTATAACGTATATGGGTAAAATGGGCATAGTCGTAAATTTGACCAGACAGAAGGCGAGCGGCATATTTACCAGGCAGACGAAAGCGCTGTCGTAGATAAAGGTTATCAGCGTTTTGCCGCCCGAACGCAACGTAAAGTAGCACGAGTGCATAAAGCTTTGCACGGGGAACAGGCAGGCGGTTACCATAATCATCTGCTTTGCGACCAGCTTTGCTCCTTCGGTCGTATTGTACATTTTCGGAAAAAGTCCGGCGGTAAAGAACAGCACTACGCCCATCGTAAAACCGACGGCTACGCAAAACGCTATCAGTTTTCCGTCTACGTCCACGGCGCCCTCGTAATCGCCGGCTCCCAGGTATTTTCCCACTATTATTCCCACGGCGTTGCCGAGCGCCATATACGCTATGTTGAAAACGTTGATGACGGTGCTGGAAATACTGCAACCGGACACGACGTCCAGACCTCTCCAGCCGTAGCACATCACCACTCCGCTGATGCCGAGCGACCACAGCGTTTCGTTGATAAACAGCGGAAATCCTTTTTTCAGTATGTCCGCAAACAGTTTTTTATCTATCTTAAACGGTCCGCCGGTAAGCGCCCCCTTAAACGCGGGGAAGGCGGTTTTCTTTACTCTCGTGTATACGATGAGAATAATCAGTTCGACGAAACGAGACGCTACCGTTGCTATTGCCGCGCCCATCACACCCA
>JBJFAC010000197.1:0-3164 GCA_051887715.1 Candidatus Neoclostridium sp. | reverse complement strand
ATTTCTCCGGTATATTTTTCTCCCACGGTCTTTTCTTCCGCGCACTTGCAGTTGACAACCAGATCGCCGCCCTCGAAACGCGCGTTTCCGCCCAGGTAACCGATTATTTTGATCATTTTTTTAACGTCCGACAACGGCTGACAGTTTTTTATTATTACGTCGCTTTCGGATATTATGGTCGCTGCGATCAAAGGAAGAACCGCGTTTTTTGCAGACGGCAGTTCCGTTTCCCCAAACAGTTGTCTTTTACCTTCAATAGTAACTCTGTCCATATTTTACCTCACACGGATTTGAATTGCTTTTATTATCTTATTTACCAAGCAGCCCGCTTTATTCCGAGCAGAAACAAAAACGCTCCCGATAAAAACGTCAGATTGCCGATAGCGGGAAGCGGACGAGCGGAAATCGCGCCTAAGTACAAAAATACGGCATGAAACTGCCCCATCAACAACGCGACGCTCACCGCGCCGCCCTCCATTGCAAGGCAGGCGATAGCCGCGTCCACACTGACGAAGAAGCCAAGCGCGGTCAAGCCCGAAACGGATTTTTCTTCCTTAACGTTTTTCCGGCTGTCAAGCATATATTTTATGCCGATGCACGACAAAGTCAGTCCGCTGATCAAATTGAAATACAAGACGTTTTCAATGAAAAACGTCCTGAAAACGCCTGCGGTAAGACAAGCCGCAAAAGTAATCGCACCGGCATACAAAGCGCCTAAAACGCTGATTTTTTTGGTCATACCGTACGCAAAACCCGCGGCGTACGCGTCAATGCTGACGGAAATTGCGGTAAAAAATAAAACCATAGCAGTAGCTTCCTTTCAGTCGGAATACTACATACTATGGTCGTTAAAGCCCGCGCGTTACCCACGGCGGAAGCCGATGGAAATTATCGTTCGGTTTTTAAGAAATATCGCTTACTATTTTGGACAGTTCTTTTTTGAGTTCGTCGATCGAGCGCGACAGATTATCCTTGCTTTCCAGCGTGTTTTCGGCATTCGGCTCGTCGTCGTTTAACGAGCGAAGCTCCATTCCGGCTTTCACGTCGTCCACGGAGGAGAGTACTTCGCCCACCGACGAAATGAGTTTTTCTACTTTTTTGTCGGTTTCGCTCACTATTTCCAGCTTGGCGTTTTGCTCTTTAAGCTTATTTATTTCCGCTTTCAATCCGTCCACGTCTAAACGCAGCGCGCACGTTTCGTCCAGAATAAGATTGTTGTAGCTTTCGTTTTTGATCTGACCGTCCTGATTTACTTCAGCCATGCCGAGAGCAAACGTCTGGTCGCGTAGTTTTTCCACGGCTCCGCGCAAAGCGCTCTCACCGGAGTAAAGGGCGTCCACCTTACAAAGCAGAGCGGACACGGTCTCGGTCAAAGCGGCGCTTACTGCGATTGATTTATCGTAAAACTCGTTAATTTTTGTTTCGAGAGCGTCTATTTTGCTTTCAAGAGAGGCAAAGTCACAAGCGGATTGAACTCCGTTTTTCTCTTCTTTTATATTTTTTTCTTTCATAGATACCTCCGATAAAGTCCGATCGCGCAGAAATCGCAATCATCTCTCGTCTCCGACTATCTCGCCCGAAACGTAATAGCGGTAACCTCTTTTCGTGTAAAAATACGTCATATCCAATAAATAAATGTAAAATATACTCACCGGCAGGGAAATGATTATACCCGCACCGAACGTATATCTCGCTATAAATAAGTTCAACCCGAGAAGTATGAACGAAACCACGACGTACGTGCCGTATACTTTAGCGGGCTCGGCGAAAAAGGCTTTACAGGACAACTTTAACGAGCCCGAAAGACTGCGGCCGTCCGTCGCCACCGAAGGTCCCCAGCACGCCGTAACGCAATGCGAAAAAGTAAAATACGCCACGAGTATTATGCAGTCGATAAAGGGCACGAACATTTTTACCGCGGAAAATATCAGCGCCTTGGACAAGAAGAACAACATAACAAGCAAGGCCGCGTCCGCCAGCACCTTCAACAATATGTTCAGCAGCGAAAAAACGAACGATTTCGAGAAGTACGAAACGTACAACCCGACGAAACCGTAATCGGCGTTGTCACTCATTGCACCGCGCAATTTTCCCAGCATAGGCAACTTTAGCATACCGTAGACCAGTCTGCAAAACACGCCCACGAATAAAACCAGATATAAAACCGTCAGCACGACCAGATCTTTGCGCGCGCTCATAGCGACGCCGATACGGTTTATACAATCCATAGTTTGCTCTAAAAGTTGAGAGCTGTAGCCGTTTATCACGAACTTTGTTATAACGTCGCCCACGCCGGCGGCGACTCCCTCGTTTTCGAGGAAACGGTAAACGGGTATGAGCACGAAAACACTGACGCTGGCAAGCACAATCGTCGTGATCACGAGGTATAACAGTATGGCGTACACCATCGAAAATTTCGAGGCAAATATTCTAAGCGAATTTTTAATATGCATAACGGCCCCCGATCAGTACAGTTTTTTCAAGTCGACGCGTTCGATTTTCTGCTGAGTGAAAACCGATATTATCGAAAACAACGTCAGATACGAAACGACGAATAGCTGAATAACGACGTTGACCGCCACTACCACCGCAGGATGCGCATTTACCGCCATTAAAATATACGACGCCGCAAGGTTTATCACGAAAGGCACGGCATAGCCGACCACCAGTTGTACTCTGTCGTTGTGTCCGCCCATTCGCAATGCCTCGCTGAACGCGTCCTTGAATGTGTATCCGTACACAAGCATAAGCGACGAAGTCATTATCGGGTACATAGCGAAATAAATCAGCATCGTATACGTTATTATTCCCAGAATCGTGATCAAAGCAACCGTACCGCCGCTCGGATCGCCTGCCGGCGCGAATATTTCGGACAAAAGCGATACGACGCAGGCAAACAAAGCTTTATACGCCAAAAGCGATACGATTATTATCGCCACGGTGGGCATAACCGATTCAAGTCCGTTGTTCACGTTGCTCATCGGCATACGCACGGACAGCTTGCCCGTTCTGAAATGCTTGTAAACCATAGTCAGCAATAAACTGCACGAAAAGCTTATTATCAGAAAAAAAGCCGGCACGAGCAATAAATAATATAATAAATTACCGTTAAACAACATACCGAATACGCCGCCTATCGTAAGCTCGGTTGCGGAGCCGTATTC
>JBJFAC010000196.1:0-3168 GCA_051887715.1 Candidatus Neoclostridium sp. | reverse complement strand
TAGCCCGAAACGGTGAGCTGATCGAACGCGGTCAGCTCGAACACGCTTTTAACGCAAGCCAGCGCCGCTGGGAAAATGTCCGCTCTTCCGGCGCCCAGTCCTCTTATTCTGTTGCGCTTTTCGGCGTCAAGGCTACGGAACATTTCGTATACGGTGTTGAAATTGTCCTGCGACAAAGCGTAGTTGTGCAGCATTTCCAGCGGATATTTTCTTACTCTTCTGCTGATTCTGGCAAGATTACGGAACGCTCCGCCCACGCCTATAAACTGATAGTCGGGCTCCAGCGTTTTCAGCCACTCCACGCGGGACAGCTGAGTGTATACGTATTGATAGATATTGTCCATCTGCTCGGCGGGCGATACTCCCGGATCCTTAAACAGCTCGGTGAGCGTTATTGTGCCGAAGGGCAGATTTTCACGGTAAACGATGTTGCGACGGTTGTAGCAGATCAGTTGCAGACTGCTTCCGCTGAGATCGACGATCACGCCTTTGGATATATCGAGAGAATTGATGACGCCGTAATAGATGTGACGCGCCTCTTCCTCTTCGCTTAAAACCTTGAACTTAAAGCCGCAGACGGTGTTTATTTCCTCGATAAAGCTCTTCTGATTTTTCGCCCGTCTCACCGCGTTGGTGGCAAAAGCGTAGATCTTTTCCACTCCGTAGCTGTCGCAAAGCTTGCGGAACATTTTAAGAGTTTTAATAGCCTGAGCCACTCTGGACGGCTTTAAAAATCCGTCCCTGTCCATATCCTGACCGAGACGAACGGTTTCTTTCAGTTCGTCGAACACAACGAAATGTCCGTTGGGCAGTATTTCGACCAGAACGAGACGCGCCGAGTTGCTGCCCAAATCAATGATTGCTATTTTTTCCAAAACTATTCTCCTTATAGAGTAACTTTCGGCAAGTATTATATCACACAAATCGAGAATTGTCCATACCCATTTTAAATTTTTTTCGATTTTTTTTGGTTTTTCGTCAATTTTTATGGCTTGGAAAGCGGGCTTTTCGACCTGTTTTTTCTTTATTCGCGCTCATAATCGACCGACGGGCTATTTTTTATAGAATGAAAAGCGCAAATATTATTTACTTTTTGTTTTTTTTATGGTACAATATTCCGTATGAAAAGGCTTTTGAAAATTTTATCGATAGGGGCAATCGTCGCCGTGTTATGCGCTTTGTCCGTTCCCGTTGTTTTCGCCGAAAAGAGCGTTACCGACCGGAGGTACGCGTTCGTCGGAAATCCCGTCGGCTTATTTTGCGCCGACGAGGAAATATACGTTTATTCCGAGGACAAGCTTTATTCTTTTTCGTACGATTTGACGAAAACGACCGAAACCGAGCTTTCGGGCATTCTCAAATACGAAAAAACCGACGGAGCCGCCGCTTATCTTACAGCCGACGGAGTATTCTCGGTAAACTCCGACGGAACGAACGGTCTTATCGTGCCCGGCGCGACGGATTTTACGCTTTCGGGCTCGGCTACGTACGCCGTATGCGGCACCGACGTAATTATTCGCGAGGGCGACAAGCTGACGGTTACCGTCCCCACGGGCAAAAACATTTCCTCTATCGCCAAGTGCGGACAAAAAGTCTATTTTTCCGTAAAAAGCGACGCGTTCGGCTATTCGGACGTATACGAAGTGACGCCGGACGGATTCGCTCTTGCTTTCGACTGCCTTAAAAACGTGGAATACCTCATTGCCGGAGAGGAAATTGCTTATTACGGAGCGACCAAAGCTGTTAATCCCGTAACCGGAGAGTGCGTGGCTCTGCCCGTCAACGCGAAACGCGTTTCTCGTTTCGGCGACGCCTTCTATTCGGTTACCGCAAACGGCGAGCTTTACAAAACGGAAAACGGCTTGACCTCCTTGGTTTTCGCATGCACCGGCGACCAACCCGGATTTTACGCTTTCCCCGACGCGTCGTACTCCGATTACGGCAAGCTGTTCGTCGCCGACTACGCAAACGACAGAATCGCCGTTATGGACGACTCCGTTTCCTATGTCGACTTTGCGCGTCCGATCGCGCTTACCTCGGACTATTCGGGCGTGCTCTACGCTTACGGAAAAGACGGACTTTACGCTTTCCGTGCGGATAATTTAAGCGAACCGCCTGCGGCTTTGCCGTATTCGGGCGGAAAAATCACTTCGATGACCTTCGGCGCGAAAGGCTTGTACGTTTTGTCCGACGGAAAAGCCTATTCGTACGACGACGGAGAGCTAACCTTCGTGTGCAACGCAAAAAAAATCAAAGCGGAGTACTTCGGCGGACAGCTGTACTATCTTACCGACGGCGGCGTTTTCAAAGAGGACGGCGATTATCCCTTGGTCAAGGGCGACGATATCGTCGATTTCGACGTTGCGGCGGACAAATCGATTTACTGCCTCAGAAAGGGCGAAATTTCGTGCTATTCCTCCGACGGAGAGCTGATTTTCAACGAGAAAACCGATGAAAACGCAACCGCCATCACCCTGTCCGTTCTTTCCAACGCCTACACCGATTTCGGCGATCTCGTCGTCACCTGCAGGCAAACGCACAGAGCGTTCAATTTCAAGCCCTCGGTCGCTCCGAGCGCGCCCGTCGCCGATCTTTCCTACACCGACACGGGCGACGTGATACGAGTGACCAACGGCGACGCGTTTATTTACCGCTCGCCCAACAGCACCGAAAAATTAGGCAAAATTCCCTCGGGATCGACGATTATTGTCGGAAAATACAATCTTTACGAAACGGAGAGAATGAGCTACGTTCTGTACGAGGACGCGGACGGGCTGAAGGAAGGCTACGTTTACAAGGGACTTATCGGCAAAGCCAAAAAGGAACGCGCTCCCGAATTTTCGACTGCGCGCACGCTTTACGAAAACACCGCGCTTTACAAATTCCCCTCCGCCGGCAGCGTTAAGCTTCTGGACGGCGTGGGCAAAAACGTTCAGGTAAAGGTGCTTAATTTTGCCGATTACGAGGCTAACGGCGTGAAATGGCTTAAGGTCAGCTACGGCTCGCAGATAGGTTATATGGCGCGCGATATGCTGGCTACCAACACCGTAACGCCTTCCGACGAACGCCCTCAATACAACGCCGATCATGTCTACATTGTCTACCGCCGTGGCGAGGCCGAAATGCCTGCCCGGAAGTAAGAGCAGCATCACGCCAAGGAAGAGGGCA
>JBJFAC010000195.1:0-3171 GCA_051887715.1 Candidatus Neoclostridium sp. | reverse complement strand
ATTAAACTTAATTCGTTCTTATCGCTCTTCTTGCTTTCCATATCAATAATTTTATGAGATATTTCAAGCCGTAAAATTGCTTTTTCAAGCGTAATTTGTATTTTTTTAACACAACCAATCCGCGTATACGCCAAAGCCCATAGTCGGATCGGAGGTAAACACGTGAGTCACGGCGCCGACTATCACTCCGTTCTGAATAATCGGACTTCCGCTCATGCCTTGTACAATTCCTCCGGTGAGATTGATCAGCCTGCCGTCGCTGACTCTGATGATCATACTCTTTTCCGCGTTTTCACGCTGTGGAAACGCCTTTACTATTTTGACGTCGTAAAACTCTTTTTTACCGCTGACGCACGAACAAATTTTTGCCGAACCGATATTTACGTCCTTTCTTCCGCCTAATTTAGCCGTAAACCGACCTTCGTCGTACGGAACGGTCGTTTTACCAATCAAACCGAACCTACCGCTTTTTTCGATCATACCAACGCCTTTGTTACTCAGATATCCCTTGATCGTACCCGGTCTTCCGCGCGTTCCTAGCGATATACCGGATAAATTTGCGCACACCAGCCTTCCCCCTTGCGAGTCGATAATATGTCCCGTATCGCAATCGGCTATACCGTGACCGAGCGCGGCAAAGGTGCCGTCCTTTTTAATAAAAGTAATCGTACCCAGTCCGCACACGCAATCTTTTACAGTCACTCCAAGCATTCTTTTGTTGCCGTTTCCGTCAAAACCGGTAGTTACGTCCTCTTCCAGCTCTTTCCCGTTGCGCAAAATACGCACTTTTACCACGTTATTCTTCGGAAAATCGTCGGCGCTGAGAATATCGGTAACGTCTTCCGTTTTTCTCACCCGGCTGCCGTTAATAGCCACGATAACGTCGCCGGTCAAAAACGCATTTTTAACGCTCCACTCGCCGCTGTCGAATTCTCCGGCAGACGTCACTAAAACGCCGCCGACGTCTGCCTCAAACCCGACTATTTCTCCCCCTATATACGCATACTCGCTCTCTTCCGCGCTGACAGGCACGTAGAACGCCGTCAGGCACAAAACAAGCGATATGACCGCGATAAATAATGCTTTTTTCGAGTACGATCTTCTCATACTTGTATTGTCTGCGCGAAATCAAACAATATTCTTTGCAAAAAATGTAAGCCTTACTCGTTTTCTCCAGGCAAATACACGGTAATCTCGTTGACGGTATCTTTATATAATACGTAATCGCTCCAATTCACAAGCCCGGCAGCGTCTCCCGTTCTCGCCGAAGCGGCATCTTTGTAATAGAGCATTTTCGTAAGCTCGGCAACGTATTGCGCAGTAAACTTATAGTATGCAATTTCGCCGTTTTCATATACGGGGACTATCTTATCTTTTAAAAACTCTATCGAATAACTTGCGGAAAGCGGCAATCCGTAAATAAGCGCTTCCGTGCCGTCGTGCCGCAAAACCTTTAAGTTCCAGCTTAAATTCTTTTCGTAATCTTCGGGAGCGCACTTATCGCAATACTTTCCTCCGGGTAATTGTTCCCCGGCGTGGCGACCGGCGTCGTACGGCATATTGCAGTCGTATTTGAAAGCATTGCATTTTTCGCATTTAAACAGAGCGCAACCGTGCGTTACACAGGTTGACGGAACGAACTTATACGTATTCCCCTTGTCGTCGGTGTAATCCTCGGTAGTAAACGGCAAATCACCGAATTCGTGTTCGCCCGTGATAAACGTGTAGTTGGTCGAATCACAACAGGAAAAGAGCGTACAAACTTTTTTGTCGCTTGCAACCAGAGTTTGCTCGTTGAACAAATAATGATCGTAATATCCGTTAGCCGTAATGTAGTTTTGAATATCGGAGCAATACGCCGAACCGTTTTCGTCCACCAATTGCGAAAAATCGAGCGAACAACCGGCGTTTTGGCATTTTGTTTGAGTAAAGCGCACGTAGTGACCTTTTTCACAGTCAATAGCGCTTTGTTTAATTATAGGCGCCAATTTATGACCAAGCTTCGTATTGGGCTCTTCGTAGTATTCTCCGTCGGGATTTGCCGCGCCGCAAGCGCAACGTGCGTATATTTTAACGTTTTCCGAGCACGTTGCAGACGTTCTTGACGTTTCGTGAGTATACGAATGAGGCTCGACTCTGCCCATCGTAAGTCCGCATACGACGCAACGGTATTGTCCGTCGCCAAAGCTGTCCACGCACTTAAATTCGGGCTCGGTGTGCGGTTTAGCCGCAACGTCAACCTCTCCGCAGATTTTGCAAAACCGCGATTTTATGCAGGTGACCTCTTCGACGGCGCAATTATATTCGTGATCGCGCGCCGCAATGAACGCGTCGCATTTTGCGCATCTGTACGCGATCCGTTCGCTTCCTCCCGTCTCCTCGCGATAAATATTCGTTATTTCTTCGTCTACGCGGCACTCGTAAGCGCCAAGCGGCGGTAAATGTCCCGTTTTAGTGTTTTCTATCGTTTTCGGAATAGCATATCCGCAGGCGCAGGAATAATGCTCGACTGCGTCCAAAACGCAGGTTGCCGCCTCGGTTCGATAGAGCACGAGAACGTGATCGGTAAGTTCTCCCATCTTTTTTTCGCAAACAACGCAATAGTAAAATCCGTCGTTTTTCGCACTGCAACAGGTAAACGAAGGCGCTTTATGCTCGCCCTCTTTAAGCCGTTTTCCGCACGAAGTACAGCTTTGAGCGTTTGCACAGGTCACTTGCTCGTCGGCTATGTCGGGCACGTGCGGCTCAGACTTAACATAAACGCCGCAGTCCGGACACTTAAAACAAACAGGGCTGAGTATTCCGGTTTTCGCGAAATACTCGTCCGTCAAATCGTCGTTTTCAAAGCACGGCGAAAGATTTTCGTCGCGTTTATGCCCTTTCGCAAGGCTTATCTCTCTTTGGAACACCTCGCCGCAACGATTGCAGTAAACGGTTTTGTCGCCTTCCGATAAGCAAGTGGCGGTATCCTTGACCGTCGTCTCGTGAGCCACGCTTTTAACTTCCAAACCGCATTTATCGCATGAAAAGTGCTTTCCTTCGTCGATTTCGTAGCACAAAGCGGACGACGTTTCGCTTGTGCAAGCGTAGTCGTCAAAAAGAGAAACGCCGTTTTTACTGTATACGTAGCGCATAAGCTTAGCGCTGTAGTATTCGTGCGGAAGAACGCCG
>JBJFAC010000194.1:0-3200 GCA_051887715.1 Candidatus Neoclostridium sp. | reverse complement strand
CTGTTCTTCCTCAAAATCAGCCGCGTCTTCGTATTCATCGTTTTCAGCGTACTCTTCGTAAGCGGAAACTTTTCCTGCGTTTTGTTCAACCTCGGAAATTTTTTCGCCTGCCGTTATTTCGGGAGCGGCAACCTTATCGTCTGCAGTGTCGACGAATGCGATGCCTTTGTTTATCGCTTCGTTGTCTTTCAACTGAGCAAACTTCTCAGCGTTATCGACAGAAACGGCTTCGGCGGCTTTTTTCTTGGCTGCTTCCTGCTCCGCCTTTATTCTTTCCTGCTCCGCTTTTTCCTTTTCCTGCTCGATTTTTTTAGCCTCTTCGGCTTTTTTCAGGTCCTCCTCGAAACGACTGCCGCGAATAATGGGCGCTCTTACGTCCTTTTTAGGCGCGGGAGCTTCCTCGGACTTGATTTCGGGCGCGCGATAATAAGGCTCGTCCGCCATTACGGAAGAACCGTTGATGATCGGAGCGCGCTGTTTGATTTCCTGCGTCGCCTGCGCGGGTTCGGGAACGGGATCGTTGGTTTCGGGCGGATATTCTGGCTCGACCTCGGAAGCGTTGATAATCGGAGCGCGCTGCCTGGTTTCCTGCGGCTCGGGCTGAACGGGCTGAGCCGGCGTCGGGAAATCGAAATAGCTCTCCGTTTTGGGAGAAACGATTTTAATATCGGGCTTGGGCGGAAATTTTTCTCTTTCGGGAGCGTAACTGTCGTACATAGCCTTGTACGAATCCTGTTTGATTTCATCCATCGAAAACCGAACGGAATTACCGTTTACCTGAGTGCCCGACTGACGATCGCGGTCGAAAAGCGGATTAAACGCGTTTGAACCGCCCGATCCGTATCCGTAATTGCTTTGTCCTGCGCCGTTGTGCATACCGCCGGAAACGGTGCCGGGAGCGCCGTAGTCAAATGCGCGGATTATTTCGCCGTTGACTATTCTGCCGCTTACGTCCTTTGGCGGAACGTTGGGAATATAATCTTCCCAGGCTTTGGAGGAATACGAAGATCTCTTTGTGTAATCGTCGTTTTGGTAATTGTTCTGCTGTTCGGGTATTCCCCAGGCGTCGCGACTGCGCTCTCTTATCTGATTATAGCGCTCGTCCACTATTTTATTCATTCTTTCTATTTCGGGACTGGTAACGGGATTTTCGCGAGCGGTATAGCGGCTTGCGTTCATTTCGTCGTAAAGACCGTACCCGTCGCGGTTGACGTTTGCAGAAGCGTTAACTCTTTCGTCCGGTAAATCGTCCATAGTGCCGTATTTATCGCCGTTTTCCTTGGGAATTATCGACTGAATAAACAAATCCTGTCCGTTCCCGATGAAGCTGGTTCCGCCTTTGATGCGTGCGGACGCTCCGGACGGGACTTTTCTCTTACGTACGCGTGAAGCACCGCTTTTTCCGAAAAATCCGGCAACGTAAGCAAGCAACGCCAAAATTGCGCAACCAAGCAGAATATACACTCCGACGGGAGTCAGAAAAGCGGCGAGAGCAAAAGAAAAAACGCCCAAAACTACGCCGCCCACCGTTTTTCCTCGGAAAACGGAATCGATATAACCGCCGAAACCGCCGCCGAGATAACCGGTGGTCGTAGCAAGCTGCAGTATTATGCCGGCACAAACGAATACGAAAACGAGCGCAACGGATTTTCCGACGCTTATTGCAAGCTTTTTATTCTGCAAAAGAAAAATACCGCGAATTATGCAATACAAAAAAACGGGATAAGAAAAGTATCCAAGCAGTCCAAGCGAAACGTTTTGAACGGCAAGACCTATATCTCCCAGAATAAGCGAGCCCGTGACGTTGCACAGCAGCAAAAAAGAAAACAATATAACGAGCACGATGCCCAGCGTATCGCTTCCTCCCGACTTATTTTTATCGTTTTGCGAATAATTCTTTGGCAGCAAAATAATTACCTCTGTAATCCGAAAGTTGATTTGACGGCAGGAGCCCTACTGCGAACGCAAAACGCCACGGTAGAAAATCCTACGCATACATTATACCACAAAACTTCTTTTCTTTCAATACTTTTTCCGATAAAAATTCACTTTTCCTGCGTGAAATTTTCAGTGTACCCGTAAAATTTTCAGCCAACGAAAAAAGACGGAGCAAAACTGCAGTTCGATCCGTCTTTAATCAAAGTATAAGGCGCTATTATTCTTTCATAATCGACAGAACGTCGTAATCTATTTTTTTACCCACGTACGCGGCGGACAGGTTTTCTTTTTTGAAATATTTTCTCGCGAATTGCTCCACCTGCTCCTTCGTGACCGATTCGGTAAGCTCGATCTTACGGTTAACGTCAAACATTTTGCCGGTACAGATAAGTCCTTTGCCGAAAGACATCATCTGCGACTGAACGTTTTCTTCCGAGAAAGCAAGCGACGAAACCAACTGAACCTTGGCTCTTACCAGCTCTTCTTCGGTAATACCGTCGCATATCAGTTTTTCTATTTCGCCCGCGGTGGCTTTCAGCGCCTTTTCCGTATTTTCGGGACTGTTGTTAAGACACACCGTAAAGCATCCGACGTCCGAATATGCCATAGGCATAGTGTAAATACTGTATGCAAGCCCCTGCTTTTCTCTGACCGTCTGGAAAAGTCGCGAGCTCATTCCGCCGCCCAGCAGACAGGAAAGCACGGATTGAACTACCAGCTCGTTTTCATCCGAAAGCGAAACCGTGGGATATGCCAGCACTATATTGGTTTGCTCGGTGTCCTTAACGCGTTTTATCTCCGAATTTTTCCTGAATTCGTTATTAAACGGCGCCTCGGTTTTCTTTTCGGAAACGAAACGGTCAAGAGCGTATTTTACGACCAACTCGTCCGCATGCGCCGCGTCGATATTACCGGCAAACACTATAACGGTATTGTCCGACGAATAGCGCTGTTTCATATATCCGCGAACGTCCGTGCCGGTAAAGCGCAGTACGTTTTCTTTCGGGCCTAAAATGGTTCTGCCCAGCGACACGTCTCCGTACGCCGCGGAAAACATTACGTCGCTGCAAATTTCGTCGGGAGCGTCCTCCACCATATTTATTTCCTCGACTATAACCTTGCGTTCTTTGTCAAGCTCGCTCTCCGGAAAAGTCGAATCGAAGAAAATATCGGTCAGAAGCGAAAAGCAATTCCGATTGTATTTATCCATACACTTATAATAATAACAAGTCGATTCTTTGGACGTAAATGCGTTCACCATC
>JBJFAC010000193.1:0-3207 GCA_051887715.1 Candidatus Neoclostridium sp. | reverse complement strand
GAACGGCGATAGGATATTCTGCGCGGACGTATACGTAACCTTGTTCCGCGCCGATCGCGTAACCGGCGATCATCATAGCTTCGATAAGAGCGTGCGGATCGCCTTCGAGGACCGATCTGTCCATAAACGCGCCGGGGTCGCCCTCGTCGGCGTTACATACGACGTACTTGACGTCGTTTACGGAATCGTGAGCAAACTGCCACTTTCTGCCGGTGAGGAAGCCTGCGCCGCCTCTTCCGCGCAAGCCCGACTTGGTGACTTCGTCGATGACCTGCTGAGGAGTCATTTCGGTGACTGCCTTCTTATAAGCCTGATATCCGTTATACGCCAGATATTCGTCGATATTTTCGGGATCGATAAGACCGCAGTTACGCAGAACCACGCGGTGCTGATCCTTATAGAATCTGGATTTGTTGAAAGAAATATGGTTTCCGTTTTCGTCGCGCTCTGCGCCCAGCAATCTGTCAACCGCCTTGCCGCCGATGATGTGCTGTTCGACTATTTCGATAACGTCCTCAGGCTTAACGTGCTGATAGAACGTTCCGTCGGGATACACGACGACTATCGGACCTTTTGCGCAGAGACCGAAGCAACCGGTAGTTACCAGGCTGATTTCGTCGGTGAGCCCTTTTTCCGCAAGAACTTTAACGAATTCGTCGTGGATCTGCTTGCTGTGTCCGGAAGTACAACCCGTACCGCCGCACACCAGAATGTGAGCTCTTTCGTTGGCTTTCTCGTTTTTCTGTCCGCCTACTACGCGGTTCTCGAGATGAACCATCATATTTTCGCGGATAGCGTTTAACTCTTCAATAGTTTTCATTTATGAAAATTCCTCCGTGATTCGACTTCCGGGTTATTCTGCGTATTTGGCGAGAATTCTGTCTACGTCATCGGTTTTAAGATTTCCGTATACTTCTCCGTTTACCGCAAGAACGGGAGCAAGACCGCAGCATCCGATACATCTGGTTGCGTCCAGCGTGTACTTTCTGTCCGGAGTGGTTTGTCCCTCGTTGATTCCTAATCTTTCCTTAAACTTCAGCAGTACGTCTCCGCTGCCCTTTACGTAGCAAGCGGTACCAAGGCAAATACCGATGGTATATTTGCCCTTTGCCTGCAGGTTGAACTGCGCGTAGAAGGTTGCGATGCCGTAAACTTCTTCCAAGGATACGCCGAAAGTCTTTGCGATTTTGGACTGCACTTCAATGGGAAGATAGCCGTAAATCTCCTGAGCTTTCTGCATAGCTTTCATGACCGGTCCGGGAACGTTTTTGAGTTCCTCGAGAGCCGCGTCAAGCTCTTTAGCCTGCGCTTCTGTTCCGATAATTTGGTTGCTCATATTACTCTCCTTACGTAGATTATCCGTCCGTCTTTTTCGGACGGACGATTTTTACTTATTTACAGCGGAAGCGTGCTTGTCGACGTGCGGGCATACAAACGCCTTAGCGCAATATATCATGCTCAAAGCGCGCTCCGTCTACTATTCTAACATAATCAAATTATTTTTTCAAGCGTTTTTCACTCTTATCCGTAAATTTTTATAGATTTAACCTAAATTTTGAAAAACGACGCGCGGTTTTGCTCCGTTTTGACAGTTATTTCCTTTATTAATACTTTTTATTCGCTAAAATACCGCCCAAGCGAGCGATTAAAACAGTTCCTTTCTCAGTACGATAAGGTCCTGCGCCGCAAAACGGAGAACGGACAGCGTATCGCTTTGCTCGCAGTCGCATATCCTGCCCACCGAAACGGCGGCTCGCTCGAACAAAACGCTCAGGTTTTCACGGGAAAGCTTTGCGGAGTATTCGTTTAAGCGTTTTTGCGCGGTCGCCGCAAGCGTTTTGACCGCCACCGAGCTTTGTTCTCCCGACGACATTTCTTCGGTGCGGCGCACCAATAGCCCGACCGTATCGGAATAAAACGACAAAGCCTCTTTGGTGAGCGCCGCTTCCGAGCGCGATGAAAAGCCGATCCTTTTTTTCTCCCAGCCTATCGTCTCCACAGTCGAGCCGCTTTGCCGCGCGGCAACCTTCTCCGCCTGCGCCTTCGTTGCGTAAACTCCGCCGTACACCTTGTACGATCCGCTGCAAATAACGTAACCGCTTCCTCCCGACGCGATCAGATCGCTTTGCGTTTTCTCCGCCTCCGTCTTGCTTTGTCCGTCGTAAAAGCACACGCAGTAGTACTCTCCTCCCTGCGCAGAAACAGTATACGCCGTCCGAAACACGATAAACGAGCAAGCCGTAAGCGCAAGCAAAGACAGCAGTGTTATTCTTGCGATAAACCTGCCGTTAATTCCGAGCGATACGGTTTTATCTCTTTTTTTCCGCTTCGTTCGGTTTTTACTGCCTAAAATAAAAGGCGTATTGCCGTAAAAATCTTGCATTTTTTGCTCCGATGATGTATAATGTTTCTCGTAAATTCTATTCCATATCGGAGATTTTTATGCAGTATCACATCCAAACGACGCCCATATGGGACGCTTTTAAAGAAGAATGCGACTGCCCTATGTGCCTCATCTATAAAGTGAGCGAACAACGGCTTGTTAAACAATACCTCGGCGAAGCGGTAATGCAGCCCGAATACAGAGTGCGCGTTAACGAGCGCGGTTTTTGTACGCGCCACACTCTCGCGCTTTATAAAGGTAACAACAAGCTGGGAACGGCTCTGCAGTTTGCCACCAGAATCGAAACCGTTAACAAAAATATTCGCGAGATCAAAAAAGCAAAGCAGGCGAAAGCGCTTGCCGTAGATCTGCAGGAAAACCTCGATACCTGCGTTATTTGCGACACCGTGGACGAAATGATGGTGCGTTACTCGTATACGGTTGCGCAGATGTACGACAACGAAGCGGAATTTCCCGCTCTTTTCGCCGCCGGCAAGGGCTTTTGCATGAAGCACTTTACCGAGCTTCTGAAATACGCCGCCTATGCCGGAAAAAGCGCCGATAAATATCTTGAAACGCTTATCAACGTGCAAAAAAAGGCGCTGGATAAGGCAGAAAGCAATCTTAATATGTTCGCCTCTAAATTCGATTATCGTAACGCCGGCAGAGTGTCGGACAAATACGACAACGCCGTCGCGGAAGCGATAAAAATTCTGAAAGGCGACGTTCTTTGACGAAATTTCGGTTTACTGATATTTCGCCGTTATTCTTATATTATTTATAATTTTTTTCAAATATATTTTTTGCATAAACGCATGTTTTGC
>JBJFAC010000192.1:0-3222 GCA_051887715.1 Candidatus Neoclostridium sp. | reverse complement strand
GATCGCGACGCAACCTACGCCGTACCGCTTAAAGTGCGCGCTCGTCTCGTCAACAAAGAGACGGGAGAAATGAGCGAGCAGGAAGTGTTTATGGGCGATATACCGCTTATGACGCCCAACGGCTCGTTTATCATCAACGGCGCGGAAAGAGTAGTAGTTTCGCAGCTTGTCAGAAGCCCCAGCGTATACTTTGAATTCAAAAAAGATACGAACACCGGCGTAAACTATTACACGGCAACCAACATTCCGTCGCGCGGAGCCTGGCTTGAATTCCAGGAAGACGACAAGGGCGTGCTGTGGGTACACGTTGACAGAGAAAGAAAGGTGCACGCTTCCGTTCTTTTGCGCGCGCTCGCTTCCGTCGTGCACGGCGATTTTGAAGATCCCGACGCTATTTTACAGCCCATAAAGTCGCTTGAATTTATGACCGACGACGAAATCAACGCGCTTTTCCACAACGAACCGCTTATTGTCGGCACGGTCGCAAAAGATCCCAATCACGTCGTGCCCGATTATACCGAGGTGGACGAGGATCCCACGCTCAGCGACCTTCAGAAGCAGGTGCGCCGCCAGGAAATCGACAAAGAAAGCAAGTACTTTACGGAAGAGGCGGCTCTCAAAGAGCTTAACAGAAAGCTCCGCCCCGGCGAAGTTCCCAACGTCAATTCCATTCGTCAATATATCAGAGGACTGTTCTTTGACAGAAGAAAGTACGACCTCACCCGCGTCGGCAGACACAAATACAACAAAAAGCTGGCTCTTGCCGCTCGTATAACCGATCAGATCGCCGCGGAAGACGTCGTTGACCTTGCTACCGGCGAAATAATCGTCGCAAAGGACGATTACATTTCGGAAGAGACCGCAATTAAGATTCAGAACCTCGGCATCAACGAAGTTGCGGTCGTGGCTGATTCCGCGCCCGACGGCAAGCACGTCGTTATGGGAAACGCTCACGTCAATCTCAAAAACTTTATCGATTGCGATCCGAGCGAACTCGGCATCAACGAAATGGTGTATTACCCCATCTTAAAAGGGCTCATCGAAAAGGCTGCGGGCGACGGCGAAGCGCTTAAAACTCTTATCAAAGAGAACGAGTCGCTGCTGGTCGTAAAGCACCTGCTGGTTGAGGACGTCATCGCAACCATCAACTATATCACCGGACTGCGTTACGACATCGGATTCGTGGACAATATCGACCACCTCGGCAACCGTAGAGTCCGTTCGGTGGGCGAACTGCTGCAGAATCAGTTCCGCATCGGTATCGCAAGACTTGAACGCGTCGTGCGCGAAAGAATGCAGATCCAGAAGGATAACGAGCCGCCCACGCCGCAATCGCTTATCAATATCCGTCCCGTGACCAGCGCCGTAAAAGAATTCTTCGGATCCTCTCAGCTCAGTCAGTTTATGGACGAGACCAACCCGATTGCAGAGCTTACTCACAAGAGAAAGCTGTCCGCGCTCGGCCCCGGCGGACTTAACCGCGACCGTGCGTCCTTCGACGTGCGCGACGTCCATTACACTCACTATTCCAGAATGTGCCCGATAGAGACACCTGAAGGACAGAACATCGGTCTTATTAACTCGCTCTCTTCGTATGCAAGAATAAACGAGTACGGTTTTATCGAAGCGCCGTACAGAAAGGTGGACAAGGAAAACCACCGCGTCACCGACGAAGTCGTGTATATGGCGGCTGACGAAGAGGACAGATACAGAGTGGCGCAGGCAAACGAGCCGCTCGACGAAAACGGCTGGTTTGAAAAAGAGCGTGTGCTGATGCGCTATCGCGACGATATAGCGGAAGTGCACCGCGACGAAATCGACTACGTGGACGTCAGCCCCCGTCAGATGATATCGGTCGCAACCGCGCTTATTCCGTTCCTTGAAAACGACGATACCAACCGTGCGCTCATGGGCTCTAACATGCAACGTCAGGCAGTTCCGCTGCTCCAGCCCGAAACTCCTATCGTGGGAACGGGTATCGAGCACAAGCTCGCATACGATTCCGGCGTTATGGTAATTGCAAACCGTGCCGGCGAAGTAGTATACGTGGACGCTTCCACCATCGTGGTAAAGGAAGACACCACGCTCCCGCCCGTCGAAAACGAGTACGAAATCATTGAAAACGTAAGCCGTGAAGAGAGAAAAGACGGCACGTACGCAACCTATACATTAAAGAAGTTCGTCGGCTCCAACCAGGGCACCTGCATCAATCAGAAGCCCGCGGTTTCCAAGGGCGACAAAGTAGTCCCCGGTCAGGTGATTGCCGACGGTCCCAGCACGAAGGACGCAGAGCTTGCTCTCGGAAGAAATATCCTTATCGGCTTTATGAGCTGGGAAGGCTACAACTACGAGGACGCGATCCTTATCAGCGAAAAGGTGGTTAAGGACGACGCGTTCACGTCTATTCACATCGAGGAATACGAGCACGAAGCAAGAGACACCAAGCTCGGTGAAGAGGAAATCACGAGAGATATTCCCAACGTCGGCGACGAAGCGCTAAAAAACCTGGACGAGAACGGTATCGTTCGTATCGGCGCGGAGGTCAAGTCGGGCGATATTCTGGTCGGAAAGGTTACTCCTAAGGGAGAAACCGAGCTGACTCCCGAAGAAAGACTGCTGCGCGCAATATTCGGCGAAAAGGCTCGTGAAGTGCGCGACACCTCGCTCCGCGTACCGCACGGCGAAGGCGGTATAGTAGTGGACGTCAAAGTATTCACGAGAGCGAATAAGGACGAAATGACGCCCGGCGTCAATAAGCTCGTCCGCGTATACATCGCGCAGAAGAGAAAGATCGGCGTGGGCGATAAAATGGCGGGCCGCCACGGCAATAAGGGCGTCGTGTCCAGAATATTGCCGCAGGAAGATATGCCGTTTATGGAAGACGGAACTCCGCTGCAGATCGTGCTTAACCCGTTGGGCGTGCCCTCCCGTATGAACATCGGACAGGTGCTGGAAGTGCACTTGGGCTTGGTTGCCAAGGCGCTTGGCTGGAAGGTCGCAACCCCCGTCTTTGACGGTGCGCTGGAAAGCGATATTCACAAACTTTTGCAGGACAACGGTTTCGTCAACAACGGCGAAGTCAACGGTAAAATTCAGATGTACGACGGCAGAACGGGCGAACCGTTTGAAAACCCCGCAACTGTCGGATATATGTATATGATAAAGCTCAACCACTTGGTCGACGATAAGATCCACGCACGTTCCACCGGTCCGTACTCTATG
>JBJFAC010000191.1:0-3227 GCA_051887715.1 Candidatus Neoclostridium sp. | reverse complement strand
TTTTCTCCGTCTTTTTCGTTTACCGTATCAATTTTGCAAGTATTTAACGCCGCTTTGCGTATTCCGGTCGCTATAATAACTGCCTCGACCTCTTTTTTCAATACCGAAAAATATCCGTCTGCCTCTCCGATTTGAATTACCACGTCGAATTTATATCCGAATTTATATAATTTAGTCAGCTTAGAAAGCTTTTTTTCAAGTCCTATTACGTCCGAATAGCTTTTTACCGATATTACTCTTACGGGATTTGAGTAATCGTAGCCGTTTTTCTGCAGTTCAACGTTACTTCCGAATTTCTTAAACTGTATTTTTGCGGCGAAGGCGCAGTCGTCTATAGTCATTCCGCTTTCCTCGGCAAAAGTCGCGTTCGTCGTTACGGCAGAAAAAAGACGACCGTCACCCAGAATTTTTGCACGTTTTTCCAACTCCGGTTTATTATCTGCACAAAAAACGCAAAACGAAACGCTCTTTTTTTCTCCCGGAGCGAGCGTTATTGCTCCTTCGGCGCCAAGCACGGCGTCGCTAATGCAGATTTTTGCCGTAATTCCGCCCACCGAAACGCCGCAGATATTTCCGTTTTTTCTGTTTTCGCATAAAACCATACCGTCTTTTCTGTCGTAAACGGACACGAACAGCCTGTTGAACGCCGGATGCGCCGAATAATCGTTTTCCTTTGCCAGAATGAGTTCTATTTTTGCACGAATATCTACGTTTACAGACTTTTCGCCTAAGTTTTCGAAATAATAATTTCGTCGCTCACCGTCAAAACCGTTTATCGGAACTATCTCGCAGTTAATACTAACGCCGCCTGACATTTGGTTAATTTCCGTTTTTCCTTTAACGAACCGAACGAGCGTAACTCTTTTTTGCTCGTCGAAAACGCTTGCAGTTACGTCAAATCCGCCGCTGCCGCATATATTATCGTAAATTACGGCGTTTTTATATACCGCCTTCCCGTTCCCGTTTAGCCCGGTAGTCAGATAATAATTTCCGCCGCATATTAAATTTATTGACGAATACGCATTGTCGAATAACGCGAACGTGCGCTCTTCAGCATCTATTTTTTCAAGCCTTTTAGCCTGCTTACGGTACGCATACCGCTCGAAAACGGGCGCGCTTTCGATTATTCTCATTGCGCTTGAAATACGCGGTTCGCGCGTCAGCCTCTGTTTTGCGCTCCCGTCAATATAATTCGTGATTGCCGTTAAAATCATGCCCTGATGATGCGCCATAAACGTCATTACGGGCGCGCCGTCAAACGCTTCGTAAAAGCCGAATTTGCCGTATAATCCCAGTTCGCACAGCCTTTTTAAGTTATTCAGCACGCTTTTGTCGTTAATCGCCAGGCACGTAAGCGAAGCATAAGGCGCAATAACTCCGCCGCTTACACGAGGCGATAGCGCAACTTCTTTTAATCCGAACGCTTTGTACATATAGTTTCCGCTGTCGTCAGCCGCACGATACTGACTTTCGGATATTCCCCAGGCTCCGCACACCGTGCTTTTTTCCTGCAGTTTTTCATAGGCGCGGACGCTGAGAAATAAATTCGAGTATTTTGAATAATCGACAAAAAGAAGCGGCATAGTGTATTCGAAACATCCGCCCGTCCAGGAATACATACAACGGTATTTTTTTGAAAATTTTGCGCTTAACGCCTTTGCGGAGCATACCGGAATTTTATTATATCCGAGGCAAAATATATAAGTAATAAGCGCTTCGCTTGCCGTCAGATCGTAATGAGCGGCGTCCATTCGTTTGTCAAAACAATTATAGCCGATATAAAACAGGCTTTTTTTCCAATCGAATAACCGCGAAAAATCGACGCTTTTAATCATATCGTCAGCAATCGCCGCGCACTTTTCGGACAGAAAGGGCTTTACGTAGCAAACGCACATAAAAAAATTACCGCTGTCCACCGTGGAAACGTACGACGGATACAGCACCGTTCCGTTATCGGTATCGTACCAATTATACAGATGTCCGTGCCATTTTTCAAGCGCGACTATTCTATCGAAAATGCGCTCGGTGACTAAATCGAATTTTTTCCTGTCAATAAAGCCGAGTTTAAGCGCGCATACTGCAGAACAAAGCGACAATCCGATGTTAGTGGGCGACGTTCGTTTTGCAAATTTTTCGCCGTTAAGCATAGAAAAATTATCGCTTACAAGATAATTTCCGCTGTCAAACTGCGTTTCGTAATATTTCCAAGTGTCCCTCCCCACGTTTTTTAGAAATTCGACTTCCAAAGGAACGCTTTTTTCTTTTTTTTCGAGTTCAGTCAACGGTAAAACGAAAATAAGCGAGAATATCGCAGCAAAAACATAAAACAAAACGCCGCCCGAAAATACTCCCCAAATTACAAACAAAACAGAAAACAAAATATTTATCACTAAGTAATAGTAATTTCCCTTCGCTTTGGCAAAAGTATTCCATTCCATCAGATTTTTTCGAGTTATCAAGCGCACTATCGTCAGCCAAAAAGCAAACGAGTCCGCAACCGCCCGATAAGGAAGAGTTACCAGCTCGAAAAGGTTGACCACGAACGCTTTTACGGTCGATTTTTCAGACAGTCCGCACGAAAAGAGCGAGCATATAGTAGGCAAAAACACTACGCCTGACAGAAGCAATAATCCGACAATGTTATTATTATTACAAAACACGATCAACGCCAACAGTTCAATAACGGGCAAAATAGCGGAAAATATATTGCTGAAAATATGCATTTTTTGCGAAAAATTCAGCGGATTTACTGTTTTTTCGTCTTTTTTATTTTTGATACGGGGAAATAAATACGGCAACAACTGCACGTCGCCGCGAAGCCATCTCATACGCCTTGCCTCGCTTTTTGAATAGTTCGCGGGCACGCTTTCCAAAACGGTGAAATCCGTGCTTATCGCTCCGCAAAATGCTCCTTCGATATAATCGTGACTAAGTATTGCGTTGTCCGTAAAAGCGTTTTCCGTTTTTGCAGTAAAGTCTGCCACGCGGTATATTCCTTTACCCGTATAATTTCCCACACCCAAAACGTCGCGCTCGAAATCTCCGCTTATTACGTCGTAGTTACCGCTGCTTTCACCGCCGAATATGCGCGTATAGGCGTTTCTACCGACCGACGATATACTGCCTTTTGCTCTCAGCGCCGCCACGGACGCGTTTTTGTTTGCCGGGTGAGTCATCGCCGCGCACAGCTTATCCGCGCACACGGTAAAATTATCCTCGTCAAGCGT
>JBJFAC010000190.1:0-14810 GCA_051887715.1 Candidatus Neoclostridium sp. | reverse complement strand
CCTCGCGAGTGTAGACGTTTGCGTCCACCATATTGTATGCGGGAACGCCGATGATGGTCAGCTCCGTGGTGGGATCGAACAGGTGAATGTGGTGCGAGTCGACCGCAAGCTTGACGTCCTCGTTAGCCTTTACCTTGGTACGAGCGTCGATACGGGCGATTGCGTAGTCCTCCTTGCCGTCCACTTCCATATAAAGATAGGTTTCGTTACCCAGCTTTTCCATAACGTCGACGTGAGCGTCGATGATCGTGTCGGGCGAGTTGGCGATGAATACTTCTTCGTCGTGAATGTCTTCGGGACGGATACCCAGAACGACGGGCTGATGGAAGTACTTTTCGTCGATTATTCTGTTTGCCTTTTCGGGCGAAATGACTATTTTGTTCTTGCCAAAGGTTGCGTATACCACGCCGTTTTCACGCGAGAGCGTTGCGTTGAACAGATTCATCTGCGGAGAGCCGAGGAAGGTTGCGACGAACAGGTTCTGCGGACTGTCGTACAGGAACTGCGGAGTATCGACCTGCTGCATAATACCGTCTTTCATAACGACTATTCTCGTGCCCATGGTCATTGCTTCGATCTGGTCGTGAGTGACGTAAATGAAGGTGGTTGCAAGTTTGTTGTGCAGTTTGGTTATTTCGGTTCTCATCTGCACGCGCAACTTTGCGTCCAGGTTGGAAAGCGGTTCGTCCAGAAGGAATACCTTCGGTTCACGGACGATTGCACGGCCGAGAGCGACACGCTGACGCTGACCTCCGGAAAGAGCCTTCGGCTTGCGGGCAAGCAAGGGCTCGATGCCGAGGATAGCGGCGGCTTCACGCACGCGGGAATCTATTTCTTCGGGATCTACTTTACGAAGCTTAAGACCGAACGCCATGTTGTCGTACACGGTCATGTGCGGATAGAGCGCGTAGTTCTGGAACACCATCGCTATATCGCGGTCCTTAGGATCGGCGTCGTTTACCAGTTTGTCGTCGATGTAAAGCTCGCCGGCGGTGATTTCCTCCAGACCTGCGATCATACGCAGAGTGGTGGACTTTCCGCAGCCGGACGGTCCGACGAACACGATAAACTCTTTATCGTCGACCTCGAGGTTAAAGTCGCTTACAGCCTTGACGTTGCCGTCGTAGATCTTGTAAATGTGTCTTAAAGAAAGGCTTGACATAATTTTCTCCTTATTGATTTCTTAGTTTACCAATAGTATAAACTATTTCTCAATTTTTTGCAACAAAAAAACGCACAGTTTTGCATTATTTTTTTGTGCATACCGCACAATACGCATTCGGCGTGCAAAAAAACCGCCGCCGTGTTGACAAACCGCGGAAAATATTGTATAATAATGATAACAAAATACATTGCAACGGGACGAACGTGATGAGCAAAAAAACAGCCGGAAATATCGGCTACGAGACGGGAACGGGCAATCAGCCGCTCGACTTCGAAGCCATAAAAAAACTGAACGCAAAGAATTACATGAACGTTTTCAACCGCCAGAACTTATGTTTCATAAGCGGCGACGGGAACGTGCTTACCGACATTAACGGCAAAAAGTACGTCGATTTCGTGTCCGGTCTGGGCGTCAACACGCTGGGCTACAATCATCCGGCGTTGACAGAGGCAGTATGCCGGCAGGCAAAACGGCTTATTCATTCGTCAAATCTGTATTACAACCGAGAGCAAGCCGTGCTTTGCGAAAAGTTTTTAGCCGACACCATTTTCGACAAGATGTTTTTGGCAAATTCGGGTGCGGAAGCCAACGAATGCGCAATTAAGCTCGTGCGCAAATATTACAAGCTTAAAGGGCAGAACAAGCCCTGCTTCGTCACGGCGCTGGGCTCGTTCCACGGCAGAACCATGGGCGCGCTGACGGCGACCGGTCAAAAAAGTCACTACTCCACTTACGAGCCGTTGCCGGCGGGCTTTTTCCACGTTCCGTACAACGATTTCGCCGCTTTGAAGGAGCTTCTGACCTCGCGCGACGATATAGGAGCCGTAATGCTGGAAACCATTCAAAGCCGCAGCGTTATTACTCCCGCAACCTACGACTATCTCGTAAGCGCATACGCGCTGTGCAGAAGCATGGGCATACTGTTTATTCTGGACGAGGTGCAGACAGGTATGGGCAGAACGGGAAAAATGTTCGCTTTCGAGCACCACGGTCTGCAGCCGGACATCGTCACTCTGGGCAAGGGTATGGGCGGCGGACTGCCCATAAGCGCCGTGCTTGCGAGGGGCGAGGTGGCTCACGCCTTCGATATAGGAGATCACGGTTCGACGCTTTCTGGCAACCAGCTGGCGTGCGCGGCGGCAACCGTCGTGATCGACGAGCTTAAAAACGGACTGCTGGAGCAGGTCGCGGAAAAAGGCGAATACCTGAAAGGCAGATTGTCCTATTTCACCAAGTATAATTTCGTCACAGACATCTGCGGCTACGGACTTTTGCAGGGTATGCAGCTGTCAAACGAGGTAAACGGCAATTACGTCGCCTCGATGATGCTGCAAAAGGGCATTCTGATCAACTGCACGAAAAAGAACTTTCTGCGTTTCCTGCCTCCCTTCACCATAACCAAAGAGCAGATAGATATGCTGTGCGAAGGACTGGGCGACGTATTCGCCAATACGAACGTTTAATAATTAAATACGCGGCTTAAACCGCTTTCAAAAGGAGGAAAACAATGAAAAAACTAACGGTCATTCTGCTGATGATAGTCGCAACCGTTGCGCTTTCGTTCGCGTTCGTCGGATGCTCGCAGCCTAAGCAGCCACAAGCGCAGGACGTTTTCAATACGGACGATTTCGTCTTCACTAAAAACAAATCGTCAAGCGCAGTCGTTTCCTACACCGCGGCTCCCACCTCAAAAACGAAAGAGGCGCAAAAGGTAACCGTTCCCGGCGATATTTACGGCTACAGAGTGACGACCGTCGCAAACAACGCTTTCAAAGGCGTTACGTCGCTGAAAGAAGTCGTTATTTCCGAAAACGTAACCATAATAGACTCGTCGGCGTTTTACGGTTGCACGAGCCTGACGTCCGTTACTCTTCCCGAAACGCTTGGCAGTATTCAGGCAAACGCATTCCGCGGCTGCAGCGCTTTGCAATCGATCACCTTTCCCGACTCCGTCCGCGCAATAGCGGAAAACGCGTTCTCCGACTGCACGTCGCTGGTTTCTTTCAATATTCCCGGCAACCTTAAATCCATTTCCGACTACTCTTTCTCAAATACCGCCGTAAGAAAAATCGAAATTCCCGAAGGCGTAAAGAAAATAGGAGTCTACGCCTTTTCCGGCTGTAAACAGCTGTCCGAAGTCAAGCTGCCTCAATCGCTGGAAATCGTGGGAAGCTACGCGTTTTACGGCGATACGGCGCTTACCGGCATTCTCTTTCCGCGCAACGAAATGCTTAGGCTGGGCGCGTATGCGTTCGCTTATTCCGGATTGCTTACCGTATACCTGCCCGAAAACGTCGTTTTGGGCGAATATACGTTTATGAAGCTCGCTTGGGACGAAAGCGTTGAAAACCCCGGAGAGCCTGCCAGTCCCGGAGTGTCCGGCTGCACCGCCGTCTACTACGAATCCGCGGAAGGCAGCCTCGGCACGAACGCGTTCGGTTACACCTGGAACCGTCCGGATCTGGGCTTCCGTATCTATATCCCCAAAGGCTCGATGCAGTACTACACCAATCCAATAGGCGTGGACGAATCGTGGTACAGATGCGTGGTAAACAGCGTTAACTCAAACAGCGGCGAGTTCAACGTCTTGCAGGAATACGATATCGCCGAAGTATTCCCGGACGGCTTCCCCGTAGCAAAGTAACGCTTTGATTTTAAGATAATATTGCGATAGTAAACAAAGGTGCCGGTTTGGGAACCGCACCTTTGTTTTATTTGAATATTTTTCCGCGTTTTATTTGAATATTATTCCGCGTTTTATTTGAATATTATTCCACAGGATTTACAACGAGCGGATATATTTTTTCGTTTGCTCCGGAATGCGGAAGCTTTCGATAGCTTTGCGCACGGTTTTATGGTGCACGTCGGGGGAAAGAACGTGGTTTTCGAGGTATTTTATCGCGCAATCGGGCTGTTTTGCAAGTAACGTTGCGAAGTACCAGGCTATCATCGTATTTACGTAGTATTCGTCGCTTTGCACGGAGGCGACTTTTTTTGCGTATTCGGGCAGAAACAGCTCGTCCTGAAAAAACGACATAAGCGTGCCCACGCCGTATCTTACGATATATGTTTTTCCGCTGTCTATCCACCCGAACGCTTTTTCAGCCGTCTTATAAGGGCGCTTTTTCAGCGCTTTCGGGCGGCAGGTGTCGCAGGTTGCCCAATTGTCCACGAAAGGCAAAAATCGGTCGAGAGCGGCAACACATTCGTCGTAATCGCGTATTTTTTCTATAAGATAGCCGTGCACGTTGTTTTCTTCGTAGTATTCGTGCGGAAGAGCAGACATAAACTCCTCCGCCTCGCTCTTTGTAAGGCCTGCCGCAATTTTACGCAGAACGGGCACGCGCACGCCGACTATCGCTTCCGGCTTTACGGAAGGAGTTAATTTAACGGTAAAATCGCGATAAGCCGCGTCGGAAGACTGCAAAACGAGGTTTTTTACACACTCGCTCATACCGTGATTTCCGCTTTAACGCCGCTTACGTCGTACTTTTCCAAAGTCGGATACACCTCGCTTGCCAAGAATTCCGCCGTTTGCGAAGCGCTGCGCCCGGTAAAGTTTTCGGGCTTTAACTGCTCCTCTATTTCCGATTTGGTCAAGCCGAACGCGGGATCGGCGGCAATGCGCTCGACGAGGTCGTTCTTTTTACCGAACATTTTAACCTCGGTAGCCGCAGCCTGCGAATGTACGCGCAATTTCTCGTGGAGCAGTTGGCGGTCGCCGCCGCGCTTTACCGCTTCCATCATTATGTTTTCGGTTGCCATAAAAGGCAGTTTTTCCATAACTCTTCTTTTTATCACGTTTTCGTACACGACCAGACCGCCGCTGACGTTTATATAGAGATTGAGTATTCCGTCCACCGCGAGGAAAGCTTCCGCAACGGATATTCTCTTGTTTGCCGAGTCGTCCAGAGTGCGCTCGAACCACTGCGTGCCGGCGGTGAGAGCCGGGTTTAAAGAATCGCAGATAACGTATTTGCTAAGCGCCGAAATGCGCTCGCTGCGCATCGGATTGCGCTTGTACGGCATTGCGGACGAGCCGATCTGCTTGGTCTCGAACGGTTCTTCCACCTCCTCGAACGATTGCAGAAGTCTTAAATCGTTGGAGAATTTGTAGGCGCTTTGCGCTATTCCCGAAAGCACGGACAGGAAGTAGGCGTCGGTTTTACGCGAATAGGTCTGTCCGGAAACGGGAACGCATTTTTCAAATCCGAAGTCGGCGGCAATCAATTTTTCCAGCTCCTTGACCTTGTTTTCGTCTCCCTCGAACAGTTCCATAAAGCTTGCCTGCGTGCCTGTAGTGCCCTTTTGCCCCAGCATTTTCAGGTTTTTAATCTGGAAGGACAGGTTTTGCTCGTCCATAAGCAATTCGTTTATCCACAAGGTGGCGCGCTTGCCCACCGTGGTCAACTGAGCCGGCTGTAAATGCGTATACGCAAGACAGGGCAAAGCCTTGTATTTATCCGCAAAAGCGGCAAGGTTTGCAATCACCTTGGCAAGCTTTCCGAGTATTATATTGCTTGCTTCGCGCAGAATTATAACGTCGGTATTGTCGCCCACGTAGCACGAGGTCGCTCCGAGATGTATTATCTTTTCGGCGGAAGGGCATTGCTTTCCGTAAGCGTAAACGTGGCTCATAACGTCGTGACGACATTCCTTTTCGCGAGCCTCCGCCACTTCGTAATTCACGTCGTCAACGTGCGCTGCAAGCTCGGCGATCTGCTCGTCGGTGATATTCAGCCCCAGCTTTTGTTCTGCTTTCGCCAGGGACAGCCACAGTTTTCTCCAGGTCGTAAACTTAAAATCTTCCGAAAATACGCGCTGCATTTCGCGGCTTGCGTATCTTGCGGAAAAGGGCGATACGTACACGCTTTTGTCTTCCATAAACTTCCTCCGAGGTTTTTCTCGTATTATTGTACCACGCAAAGCGTTTTATGTCAAGAAAAGAGCCGCTCTCCCGTGCGGAAAAACGGCTCGTTCTTATTTTATCGTCCCTGCCCCGCGGACTTTTTTCGTAAAAAGCGACGTTTTGCCGCTTCCCCTGCCGATTGCGGTAAAGGAGAAGCCCGAGCCGCACCCGGAAAGGCAAAACGTCATACAAGGGGAAGGTCAGTCAGTCTTTTTCAGGACCTCGTTACGGTGACGGTCAATTCGTCGCCGCACTGCTTGGTCATTGCCTCGTCGGAGTAGAAAGTGAGCGTCCATTCGCCTTCGGGCAGATACAAGGTGATCTGCGAGCCGCTTACGAACGCCGTGCTTTCGCTGAGATCCGCCTCGTTCGAGACGAACTTCATCTTTAAAGTTACGCCGTTATTCACCGCTTTAACGTACCTTGCGCTTTCCAGCCTCTGTCTGCCGGCGGTTGCGGTGTGACGATACACTTCGCTCTCGAATCTGACGGTAATTTTGTCGGACGCGGACGCGACGAACGAAACGCTGACTTCGTTTGCAGTCTTTTCGTTCAGCATCTGCTTGCCGTTAATTTCAACCGAAGCAACGCGCATTCCGGATTCGGGAGTAATTCTGACTTTATAGGTTACGCCCAAAGTGACCTTATTGTCGGTTGCGCCTTCAATAACGACGTTTCCGCCCACGTTTTTATCTATTACCGCGGTTGCGCTCAAGGCAGCGAGATCGTCTGCCGTGGGAGCGGAAAGCACTACGTCGGACACTACCATATTGTTATATCCGAACGAGAACCAACCGATGGTAAAGCCGAGCTTCTCGGTGCTCATAAACTTGTACAGATCGAAGTAGTAAATCATCGTGTACGACGATGCGTAATGCTGTTTTGCGAACATATACACGATAGAACCGACCTTGACCACTTTGAAGTCGTACGGCATTGCGGAGAGGCTCTGCATATTTACGGGGCTCACTCCTCTCTTCTCCGCACGGCTGTTGAATCCGCCGTCGTAGTCGTGATAGATACGGTAGCCGTTTCCGATAAACATACATTCGAGCGAAGCCGTAGTGCCCTGGAAGAAACGCACGCCGATACTCGGATCGGAGTCTTCCTTCTTAGCTCCCGCCGGATAACGCATATACGTGAACGAGAGAGAGAAATCTCCCTTGTAATTGTTCGCTTCCGTAAGAACGAGGTTGCCCTTACCCGAAATTTCGTTTTCGTACTCGAATACGACTCCCTCTCCGTCCGAACGCACTTTTCCGCCGTCGGAAGTGTCTATCGTGTTACCGTCGAAGGTAATCGAGCCGCCCAGAGTGGCTTTTTCAAACGTTACGGTCAGATTGCTCTGAGCCACGCCGGTGAGAGCGCCGCCTCTGGAAACGTATCCTTCGAGGTTGAAAATTATCGTGCCTTTGAATCCCGCTTCGGTGTACAGCTTGAAGTCGCCGGTCGTAGAGCTGTTGAAACCGGTAACGATGACGCCGTCGCTGTCGCGCACTTCGCCTGCAAGCGATCTGGCGCTTACGCCGGACGGGAAGCTTATTTTACCCTTAATTTCGATTGCGTCCACCAGCGTAGCGGAGCAGATTATTTTTCCGCCAACGGGCGAGGGAGTGTGCGTTAACGTGGTCTTCATATCGGAAATGTACTTAACCGCGCCGTCCGAGAAGGTCACCTTGATCAGTTTTCCCGCCTCAATCTGTCCTCTCGCCTTGATGGTCACCGCGCCGTCCTTGATGATCGATCCGTCAAATGCCGCAGCATTGTCGTCGTAGCCAATAAGCCCGTCGCCGCCCAGCGTGATCAGTTTTTTGCCTTCGCTCAACTCGAAAGGCGTTACGAGATCCAGATTAGCCTTGAGAAGGAATTGGCTTGCCTTTTCGTCGGTGAGTATCCAGTAGTTTTCGAAGTCCATTCTGAGGTTGTAAGCAACCGTGCAGGTAAGACCGATAGCCGCGCACTCGGGTATTGCGTCGTTGTAGAACGCGCCCACCCGTTTAAGCTTGCCGAAGTTGTTTGCGTCGGTGTCGACGAGAGCCGAGCCGTCGCAAGCGTAGAAGTACAGATACGGACCTCTTCTTATCATAAGGAAGCTGTTGGTGTATTCCTTGCCTTCCCACGGTATACGGTCAACCGTTCCGTTGCCTTCGTAGGCGTTTATAAAGCGTCCGCCGTTAACTCTGTCGGTGTTTCCGAGATAGCCGGGCCACGGGCAGTCGTTGTTGGTGTCGATATAAGTGCCGGCGTTCCAGTTGTTTCTTTCCTTTTTAAGGCGCAGACCGGTCTTTCTGAGTCCCATAAACGATTCGTTTGCGCCGCTCTTTATAATGAAGCCGGCAGCCGGATCGTTCTCGAACGAGGAGAAGGACGCGGGATCGGTTCTGTTGATTATCTCGACGTACGCAACCTGGAAGTCGCTTACCGTTCTTCCGGAGAAGAACACGACGTCTCTGTCGTTGGTCGAGGTCTGGAATACCGCTTTGCTTTCCGCTTCACGCGACAGATCCCACATAGTACCGGGGTTGGAAATTGCGGAAACGGACGACTTGGGCGTTCCGTCGGGCTTGAGAACGGATTCGGCTATGCCGCCCACTACCGAGTTGGTAATGGTCATTTCGGCAGGCTGAGTCAGACTCTGGTTTACGGTAGCTCCGCCCAGAAGGTCACCCTTGGAATCGCGGTAGCCGCTTGACGTCACTTCGTATTTCCAGGTTTCGCCCGGACGCACGTTGAACTTGCTGTCGTTGGTGGCTATAAACATCTGGTTATAGCGCGAATACGGATGAGTTCCGTATATAGTCACTTCCGCGGATTTGAGCACTTCACCAGTCATAGAGTCTTTGACTTTGTAGGGCATCTCGACGGTGACGTTGTCTTCGTCGGTGACTTTTCTCGCTTTTGCTCTGATTTCGATATTCCCGGTAATTCCCTTCATAACCAGAACGCCGCCCTGCGCCTCGCTCATATAAAGGTCGTGCATGGACTTGGTCTGGCGACCGACGGTGTATTCGAATTTGCTTTCGTCCATCGTGTATCCGTTCTTGAAGGTAGTGGTAACGGTCAGAACGTTGTCCGCTTCACGAGAAACTGCCAACTGATCGGTGGTAACGGTCACGCCCGTACCTTCGGTGCGTATGTTGACGAGATAAGCGTATTTTGCCATCTCATCGTCGAATTCCTGCTCGGTTTCGTAATTCGTGAAGGTGTAGTCGCTGAACTGAGCGGTCGTATTGAAGGCGTAGAAGCCTGCAAACGCGTTAAGTCCCGCGTAGGGAGCGTCTTCGCTGTACGCGTATTTGCCGTTTACGATGTAGTAAAGCTTACCGGACTTGTTGTAAAGCGACAATTCGATCTCGTCGGTAGGTCCGTTTGCCGGCTGCAGCTCGATAAGATCGGTGATCTCGGTTATTCTGTGCGGATAGTTGGTGTAACCCTTAAGCACGTATTTGCTCATCTTGCCGTCTGTGAAATTGTTTGCGGCAATGCTGAGCGCAACTGCGCGGTAGTTGATGTCGTCCTTATATATCATAAGACCGACTCTCGCGTCTTTTCCGATATCCTTGACCTTGATTTTTGCGGAGATACGGAAAGTGGACGAGGTGAGATCGCGGAAGAACGCCGCCTGCGCAAAGTTTGCCGTTGCGGTAGCGCTGGAGGTTGCCGTTTCGTTCTCCGTTCCGGGATCGGTGATCGTCCAGCCGTTCGTGCGTCCCTTGCCACCCTTATGGCTGCCGACTATCGCTTCGTCTTCGTCGCCGTCAAGATAGCCGTTCGCGCCGAATCTGGGCACCTGACCGGAGTCGCCGGTGGTCTTTACGAACGTGGGGTACAGCGCCTCGGTAACCGAGTCGGGGCTGGGCGGATAGTTGTAAAGGGGCAGTATTTTAACGGATTCGGGCAAGCCTTTGCTTACGTCGATACCCAGTTCCTCCCACGGGATGAAGAACTCGACGACCATTCCGCCTCCCTTACCGGGGAGATTGTACTGTCCGCCTATTCTCGAACGCAGGTTGATGAACTTGTGCGTAACTCTCGTATTGTTTGCGTCGGCGGTGATATACGTGTTGTTGCCGGCGTAGAACTGGAAGCTGAAGTTGGTGTTGCTGAAGAAGTAGTTGTAGCCGTTCCAGTAGATGAAGTTGTCGTTGCAGGACGCCGCAAGGTAAAAGCCTTTCGGGCTCATTGCGGTGGTCACCTGAAATTTGGTTTTGTGAGTGGACTCGTACTGCGTGTACCACTTTTTACCCTGCCACAATTCGTCGTCGAGAATACCGTCGATAACGACCGTGTCCAGATCGGGCTTGGCGCCGTACGCAGTACCTATGTTTTGTTCGTAATCGCCGGCGATTCCTTCGATAACGCCGATTTCGGTGGACGCGGCAGGCTGACTGCACGCGACTACGCAAAGCGAAACGGACAATGCTATTACGGTTATAAGAAGTATTTTAAACAGTTTTTTCATAATTTCACTCCTTACGCCTCGTTTCCGAAGATATAAACGTCGGCAACGTTGACCTGTTTATATCCCTCGAAATACTGCATTTTTTCGTCCTGATCGGTGTATTTGTCTTCAAGCTCGCCGCTGATGTAGAATACCATTTCCGTGACGGTGATCTCGTTAAATTCGGCGATTGCGGCGGATCCGTGGCGCAAAAGCTGTTCGGAGTTCATAACGTCTCTGTCGTCAACCTTAAGATCGGTGATATAGCAGTAGTCGTTGTATTCGCTGAGTTTGTACCAAGCGGGCTTTTCCGCAAGCTTGAAACGGATAACGTTGACTTTGTTGAACGCCTCGTAATACGATCCGCTGTTGTAGATCATAACGGCTTTTATCTTCACCGGCTTTTCCCAGGTGAATTTGACTTGCAGTCCGCCGTCCGATTTGCCGTATTCGTACTTGCGCGCGAAGGGCTGAGCGGTGAACATACCGTCGTTGAGGTACTCCGTTTTGCCCACGTCGCCGTTTCCGGTCACGGTTGCGTATCTCGCCACGTTAGTGTATCCGGTATACGATTCGGGCTTGGGCTGCAGGTTGATGGTTGCGCCGTTGCAGTACATTATGTCGTAGCCGAGATCTTCCTCGTATTTCCAGAAAATTCTGTCGATCGCGATGTGACGACCGAGATAATTGTTGTTGTTGTCGTAGTTGTTAAGAGCGTTGTCGGTTGCGTGATAGAGCATAAACAGCTCGTCGCCCGATCTTATGAAGCAGTGGTGTCCCGTGCCGCCCTTATAGTCGTTGTACTCCTTGCCCTTTCCGATGACCGGCATAAAGTCGAACTGCTTTTTGAAAGGTCCGAACGCGCTGTCCGAAACTGCAAGACCGACCGAATAACGGGTGTCGGTGTAGCCGAAGTACGAATACGTCATATAGTACAGTCCGTCGTGATAAATGACGTTGGTACCTTCGTTGACGCCGCCTTCGTTGAACTTTTCACCCACGAACTCCATCGGAGTGCCGTACAGCGTGGTGCCGTCGTTTTCGATGTAGCCGTAATTAACGCGGCATACGTATCTGAGCGTGTCCCAATCGGGAGTGTTCCAGTCGATCATCTTTATGACGAAAATACCGTAAACGCGCTTCATTCCGTCGTTGTGACGGGTGTCCATCGTGAAGTAGCAGTAAAGATCGCCCTTCTCGTCGATAACGGGGTTAAGGTCGAGAATTTCGGTCATATAGTTTTCACTGTCGCCGGAGCCCGCATACATAGCAGAGTTTCTGAACTCTTCCACCTTGCTCGGACTGGTGCAATAACGGGGATAATAATATCCGGCGTTGATGAGCGGCATATCCGACGTTTTTTCCATACCCATAAGGTTGTAGTACTTGTCGCCGTTCTTGTATCCTACTACCGTTTTGCCGTCCTTTCCGTATACTTCGTAATACTTTCTGCCGTCAACAAACTTATCCTCGACGAGAGTGTCGCCCGTAAGAAATTCGCCCGTTTTAGTCTTGCCCGCAAACAGCTCCAGATAACTCTCGGCGGTTAAAATGCGGTACGGTCCGAGGGGGTTGGGGGAAACCGCAACGTCGCCGCGGATATTAGCCGTGTCGCCGCCGTGCACCTGCGTTATCGCAGGATAAGTTTTGCTTGCTCCGCCGCCGGACTTATATCTTGCTCCGTAGAACATAAAATACATTCCGCTGACAGGATCGCGTATAAATTCGGGAGCCCAGAAGTACTGATCGCACCAATCTGTCGATCTGTTGACCAAAAGCGCAAAACCGTCGATCTCGCCACACGCCTGCCAGTTGACGAAGTCGCGCGTCGTGAACATACGGAAACCGCCGATTATGTTGCTTCCGTACTTTTGAGTGACCTCGGACGAAACGTTGTAGGTGTGCTGGGTTACCGCCATATAGTACATATTGCCGTACTTATCTACCCAATCCTGTTCCGTTCCGTTTTCTTTCTCGAATCTTTCGAGGCTGTAACCGTCGATCCAGTCAAGTTCGCCGTTTCCTTTGTCGTACTTGAAGGTATCGCGGTAATAAGCGTACGATCCCTTAATATCCTCGACCGAAACGTAAATGGCTCCGGGATCGGCGCCCGTCGTCCTCGCTTCGTTGCGGTAGAAAATATCCGAGTTGTAGTCGTACTCGTATTCCTTGTCTGCAATGCCCGAGCCGTGCGGAAGCTCGAAGCCGGCGACAAGGTCGACTTCGGTGGGATTGCCGGCGGCGGGAGCGTTGCACGCAACCGCGGTTATGCACAGCAAGGCAACCGAAAGAACCAGTGTGAGCAGTCTTACTTTTTTCATAATCTTCTCCTATTTAAAATTTAGCATAACGCTATTATTATTTTACCACCGACTTGCTAAAAAGTCAACGACTTTTCCATAAATTTTTTTACGGCGACGCGGAGCGGAAGCGCGATTACCTTCCGCCTTGCATAAATTTATACGTATAATGTGATAAATTTGCCTAAAATATGTCGTTTTGAACGGATTTTTTGAAAATTCGTCCGATTATCTCTCGTTTTTATTTTTTTTACCGTCTTCCGCTTCCGTTGACACGGAGCAGTCGCCTTCAGTCCTAATAAGCCGCGATTTTTTTCGTTTTATTGATATACCGCCGTATGTTTTACATAAATTTATGTAAAACTCCGCGAGTGCGCTTCCACGCCTTTACGAAGCGATAAAAGCCGCGTTTATCGCGTCCTATACGAAAAAAACGCCTCCGCAAGCAGATGCGAAGACGCTTTTATTTTTGACGGTTTTATATTATTCGGCAGATTATTTAGTACCGAACAGACGGTCGCCCGCGTCGCCCAAACCGGGGAGAATGTATCCGTTTTCGTTAAGGCAACGGTCCAGCGTGGAAACGTACACGTTGACGTCGGGATGAGTTTCGGCAACCTTGGCAATTCCGTCGGGCGCGCCGATGATCGCCATAAACTTAATGTTGGTGCAGCCTCTCTTTTTGAGAGCGGCGATAGCGTCGCAAGCGGATCCGCCGGTAGCGAGCATGGGATCGACCAGAAGAACCAGCTTTTTCTCGATTCCGTCGGGCAGCTTGCAATAGTATTCGTGCGGTTGCAGAGTTTCCTCGTCGCGGTACATTCCGATGTGTCCTACCTTTGCGGTGGGAAACAACACGTGTATTCCGTTTACCATACCCAGTCCGGCGCGCAAAATGGGAACGATTGCGATGCTGTTGTCCGGAACCATCTGCTGATCGGTTTCTTCGAGGGGAGTTTTCACCTTTACGGTGACGGTGGGAGCGTCCTTAAGGCACTCGTAGGTCATAAGGGTGGTTATTTCCTCAACCAGCTCGCGGAATTCTTTCATTCCCGTTCTTTCGTCGCGAAGGATTGCGATCTTGTGCTTGATCAAAGGATGGTCGAAGATTACTACGTTGTCGTACTTTTTCATATTATTCCTCCGTTCGGGCGTTCTGCCCGTAAAATTGTATACCAATGAATTTAATATAAGTAAATATGCTCCGTTGCAACAAAAAAGCGGAAAGGGAAAATCCCGTCCGCTTTAATTGTCACAAAACCGACTAATCTGCCTGTTTGATGGCTCCTACGGGGCAAGCGCTTTCGCACGCTCCGCAATCTACGCATTCGTCTGCGTTAACAACATACTTTCCGTCGCCTTCGCTGATCGCGCCCACCGGGCATTCCCCTGCGCAAGATCCGCAAGCAAGGCATTCGTCACTGATTACGTGTGCCATAATAATAACATCTCCTTAAAATATTTGATATACCGGTCGCGCGGACTTTTCTATCAGGCAATAGTATACCACGAAATTTGGTTTTTGTCCACGTTTTTACGATACTAATTATCATATTTTTTTCTTTTTTTGTTAACGGACCGCAAAATTCTCGGCGAGCAAGAGTATTTTATTCCTCGATTTGCCCTTTATCTTCCTTTTCGGCTTTTTCGTCGGGCGACGGCGCTTTCTTTGACGAGAAAGTGATCTGGCTTGCGGGAACGGTAACGAATTCGGTACCGCCGTCTTTTTTCTCTTTTTTCACGGTTACGGTGTCCTTCAGCTGATTGACGCTTTCCACCACGCCGGAGCCGTCCTTTTCGGTTTTGACGAACGAGCCGGTCTTGGGCATGTGCTTGTTGATTTCGGCGTAGTAATCGTTCTCGTACGCGAGGCAACACATCAGTTTGCCGCACAAGCCGCTGATCTTTTGCGGATTAAGCGACAGATTCTGCGTTTTCGCCATCTTGATGGAAACGTGCGAAAACTCGGATATGTGGTCGCTGCAGCAGCACGCT